>NZ_JBSREC010000001.1:0-17029 GCF_055145805.1 Methanomicrobium sp.
AAAAATAAATAATTCTTATATCACAATTTTGAGGAGGGAATTTATGTTTAAAACCATTCTCGTAGCAATGGACGGTTCAAAAGCCAGTGAAAAGGCTCTTGAGGCAGCTATTAACGAGTCAAAGATTCGGGACTCAAATCTTAATGCAGTATATATCATTGAGACAGGAGGATTCAAATCTATTCCAACCGACAGTGCAATGGAACTTTTATACAGCAAACTTGAAACAGTCGGGAAAAACGCATTTTCTGAGGGGGAAAAATTAGCAAAAACACACAATGTGGAGCTTAAAACCCATATAAAACAGGGACATGCGGGGGAAGAAATAATCAAAATGGCTGAGGAAATAAATGCTGATCTGATAGTTATGGGCTCAACAGGTAAGAGCGACATTGACCGTCTCATCTTAGGCAGTGTTACTGAATTTGTTATCCGCAACAGTAAGGTATCAACCATGGTGGTGAGATTATAGAACATAAAATTGTCCGGGATTATATGATTGAGGACGTAGTTTCTGTAGAAACACCAGGAAACAGGGATGATGTATTAAGGATTTTAAAAAGGACAGGTATAAGCGGGGTTACTGTCACAAAAGATGGTGAACTTGTGGGTATCATTACAAGAAAGGATCTTTTAAGAAAGCCTGATGAAACTCAGCTTAGTCTTCTGATGACATCAGATCCCTATACGATATCCCCTGATGCCACAATAAACGAAGCAGCAAAAATAATGGACGAGAACAAGTTCAGAAGGCTTCCTGTTGTGGAAAATGGAATTCTTAAGGGAATTATAAGCATTGCAGATCTCATAAGTGCAATTGCACAGATGAAGTTTACAGCAGAAATAAAAACAGGATATACAAAACCCACATTTGCATTATGGGAAGACACACCACTCCCTCTTGTTGGCAGGATTATGGAGATTTCAGGATTTGATGCAGTTCCTATCCTTAACAGGGAATCAATGTTAACCGGCATAATCTCTGAACGTGATCTTATAAGACATGCAATGATTGAGGACAGTGTTGAGGTAAGTGATCTTTCTAACGGCACAGATGATGACGAATGGACCTGGGAAAGTATAAGGGATTTACATACCATATCATTTGGTATTTCCAAAGTTCAGCTTCCGGATAAACTCGTAAAAGATGCTATGGTAAAAGAAGTCGTTGCAGTACCGCAGAATGCCGATGTAAGCGATTGTGCTCTTAAGATGAAACGCTCAAGAGTGGATCAGCTTCCGGTTATAAACGGTGACAAAAAGATGACATCCATGCTTTTTGATCGCGAACTTATAAAAGTCCTGATAGAAAACTAATAAATTATCTTTATAATTTTTTAAGTTAAAGAAAATCAGCCGGCAGATTGCCGGCTTTGAGATTAGAAATAATGAATTCGCATTAGATATACAAAAACATTTAATGCAGATAATAACATCTGTATATCTGAAGCGTTTTTTATACTCTTTCTAACTCTTCATTTAATCTTGGGAGTGTATTCTATTATGCAGCAAAGCCCCGAAATATTAAAAGGAACAACAACAGTCGGGCTTGTTTTCGATGACGGTATAGTACTTGCCACCGAAAGAAGAGCCACGATGGGCAATATGATTGCCAGCAAAACGGCAAAAAAAGTATACCAGATAGGCGACAGGATTGGTATGACTACAGCCGGAGGTGTTGGAGACGCACAACAGCTTGCACGCTTAATGCAGGTTGAGTGCAGTTTATACGACATCAGAAGAGGAAGACCAATGGCTGTTGGTGCAGCAGCATCACTTCTCAGTAATGTACTGAACCAGCACAGAATGATGCCATACTATGTGCAGCTTTTAGTAGGCGGCGTTGACAAGAACGGGCCGTCTGTCTATTCTGTCGATGCAATGGGCGGTGCTTCACCTGAAGATAATATCGTAGCAACAGGGTCAGGTTCTCCGTTTGCATACGGTGTACTGGAAGACCGCTATGAAAAAGGAATGAATGAAAAAGATACAATAAATCTTGCTACAAGAGCACTAAAATCGGCAATGAGGAGAGATTCTGCATCCGGTGAAGATATAAGTATAGTTGTTATAACAAAAGATAAATATGAAGAGTCCAGCAAGAAAGGAATTGCAAACTAGTCAATATAACCTTTTTTCTTTTTTTTGGGACGTATTTTATGCTAATTGAAGACAGGCTTAAAGAGCTAAAGGATAAGATTAACGCAAAAGTACCGGCCGGTATAAATGTATCCGAAGTTGAATTCGAAGGGCCGGAACTTGTAATCTATACAGATGATCCAAAGAAATTTGCAGATGAAGCAGATCTGATCAAAGTTCTTGCAAGAGATCTAAGAAAAAGAATAGTTGTCAGACCTAATGTCCTTGAAGATCCTGAAATAGCGGCAACAAAAGTAAAAGCAGTTGTACCTGAAGGAGCCGGTATCACCGATATTTTCTTTGATCCGGATACCGGAGAAGTGTTAATTGAGGCCGAAAAACCAGGCGTTGTCATAGGAAAAAACGGGACAACCTTAAGGGATATCACAAAAGAGATCGGATGGACACCAAAGGTCGTAAGAACACCCCCTATAGAAAGCTCTACTGTTAAACAGACCAGACAATTCTTACGTGCAGTAAAGGATGAAAGAAAGACATTTTTAAGATCAATCGGCAGGAGAATTCACAGGGATCTGACAAGCAAGGACAAATGGGTCCGTGTCACAACACTCGGCTGCTGCAGGGAAGTAGGAAGAGCAGCATTTCTCTTAACAACTCCGGAGAGCAAGATATTAATTGACTGCGGAGAAAAGCCAGGAAGTTCTGACGGATTCCCCTATCTTTATGTTCCTGAAATATATCCCTTAAATACTCTTGACGCAGTTGTCCTTACACATGCTCACCTTGATCACTGTGCACTTGTCCCGATGCTTTATAAATATGGATATGAAGGGCCGGTCTACAGCACCCCTGCAACAAGGGATCTTGCTGTTATGCTTCAGCTCGATTATCTTGATGTAGTCAACAATGAATTGAACAAAGTTCCTTACTCTTCAAAAGAAATACAGGAATACATTAAGAAATCCATTACCTTAAATTATGGCAGTGTAACTGATATCGCACCGGATGTTAAACTTACATATCATAACGCAGGACACATTTTAGGTTCTGCAATAGCACATTTCCATGTCGGAGACGGCCTTTACAATATTGCATTCACAGGCGACTTCAACTATGGAAAGACAAGACTTTTCGGGCCTGCAACATCACAGTTCCCGCGTCTGGAAGCTGTATTTATGGAGAGCACATACGGTGGTTCAGAGGACTTTCAGCCTTCAAAGAAGGAAGCAGAGGAAAAACTCTACGAAATTATTAACAAAACAATAAACCGTAAAGGAAAGGTAATAATCCCTGCTTTTGCTGTAGGAAGATCACAGGAGGTTATGCTTGCGATTGAGGAAGGTATGCGTCTTGAAAAGATTCCAAAGGTGAAAGTCTACCTTGACGGAATGATAAAAGAGGCTACTGCCATTCACACAACATACCCTGAATATTTAAATCCTGATCTAAGAAAACAGATATTCCAGGAAGGAATGAATCCTTTCCTCTCAGAATGTTTCGTCCAGGTTGATTCACCCTCAATCAGGCAGGAAGTAATAGGCAGCGACCCCTGCATCATTATCACAACAAGCGGTATGCTAAACGGCGGACCGGTAATGGAATATCTCTATGCACTTGCACCATATGAGGAAAATACCTTAATCTTTGTAGGATACCAGGCTGACGGTACAAGAGGACGCAGAATTCAGAAAGGCTGGAAAGAGGTTCCGATGGGAAGACGTGAAACAATTGTCTTAAACCTTGAAATTCAGACAGTAGACGGATTTTCCGGACACTCTGACAGAAGGCAGCTTATGGCCTTTGTGAACCACTTAAACCCAAGACCTGAGAAGATATTTACAATTCACGGCGACGAAAAGAGCACTATTGATCTTGCAAGCTCGATCTATAAAAGATTCAGAATCGAGACACACTCACCAAAAAATCTTGAAACATACCGCATGGTATAATAATCCGGATAAAATTATTTTTTAACCGGCAGAGGCCGCATATGAGAATAAGATTAACAATTCTTCTGGGAGTGTTTACAATAATGGCGCTTTCAAACGCGATAGTGCCTGTTCTCCCGTTCTTTGCAGATGAGATGCCTGCCATTCAGGGGGCAATATTTTCAGCATACTTCTTTGGTGCATTTCTGACAGTACTTCCGGCCGGAATTCTCTCAGACAGAATCGGAAAGATGCCGCTTATCCGGGCAGGCCTTATATTTACATTTTTTTCAGGCATTATACTACTCTTATTCCAAGATCCCCTTATGATAACCGGTGCAAGACTGATCGAGGGAATTTCTGCCGGCCTGTTTATATCCTGTGCAATGTCATGGGTGAACGAACAGCCGGATCATAAAAAACTTGCAGGATATTTCTTCGCATGCTTAAATCTGGGCCTGGTTTTAGGACTTTTGTCATCCGGACTATTAAATACCCATCTCGGTGCAACAGGAGGAATTCTGATATTTACTGTTTTATCAGTCCTTCCCTTAATTGCCAGTATCTATTCAAAGGACGTTTTTAACAGAACCGAGAAAGTAGGAAATCCGGTTATTATTGCAAAAGATTTCAGATGGCTGTATGTTTCAGTAATAATACTCACCGGTGCTACAGGCGTCATTACTTCCCTTTACCCGGACTTTTCAGACGGCGAACCGCTGATATTAAGCATGCAAATAGGTGCTATGAATGTTGCAACGATTTTTGCCGCACTTTTTGCACCGAGACTGAACTTAAGGCCGATACCTTCGATCAGATCTGGTGCAGTCATGATGGCATTTTTTGTTATCTCCGGTTACTTTATTCCTTTCTCAGACACTTTTCTAACAATAATTGTCTTTGCGTTTATTGGCGCTATTGCCGGATTTGTTATGATAGCACAGATGGATTTTCTTGCAGATACCGGATATAGGCAGGGAACAGTGGTCGGACTCTTTAATACATCCGCCTATGCAGGTATGACATTTCTTCCTTTCTTTGCAGGAATAATCGCACAGTATTCCGGTTACTTCCCTGCATTTCTTGCGGTATCTGTTCTTTCACTCATAATTGCGGCCACAATTGAAAGATGTGGAAAATGCAGACTCTGATATTAAGAACTCTTTTATTATATTCAGATTAATTTTTTCTTGCAGGAATTAATTTAAATTTTAAAAAAAAGTATATTTCTCAAAAAAAGTATCCATCTGTTAACGTAATTATAAAAATTTATTAATTGAAAATTATTCCATCTGAATTCCAATCTTTCCTAAAAATACTTTTATAAGATTAATATAATTCCCAAAACTGTCCTGAAGTTTTATCATCTCTTTTGAGATCCCCGGCACCTCATATGTATGGGATGCTGCGGGTGTAGGAACAGGTGTGGGAGCTACTGTCGGAGCAGCTGTTGGTGCAACGGTCGGGACAGGGGTTGGTGTTGCAGTTGGTTCAGGTGTAAGATCATATACCGTTTTAAGATTCCAGGGATCATCCGGGTCCAGATATACTGTTTTATAGGTATCATATGGAATACTGGAACTGTCTGTTACAGTAAGCTTAACCCTTATAGTATAATCATCATCTTCAGCCTCTTCCGTCGTAAAGATCTTGACAGGATCCATATCATCTGATCCAAACCAGTCGTTGTCACCAAATTCCCAGTCATATCCATTCACATCACCCGATGTTAAATCAGTAAAATGAACCTCGTATATTATCCCGTCATATTTTATATAATCAGAATAATCAGTCCAGTCTTCTGTATCTATCCTGTAAACTTCCCAGTCAAAATCAGGCTCAAGATCCGCACTTACGGGAATCACCAGAACAAGTGATGCAATAAATGCAATTAAGAGATATATCTCAAAATACCGTTTATATTTCATATGAAAGCCACCTCTCCGCTAATCACAACATAATAGAATAAGAAAAACATGACCACTGCAGGAACAACTGCTGAAAGCACAGCCCATTTAGAATCTGCATTCAGGCCGTCATAAAGACCCTTATACTGCAAAAACACCATCCAGACTGGTGCTAAAAATACTCCAAACAGAGGAATAAGTCCTACAGTCCCAAGAGAAGTTGTGGAATACATAGTCATCTGCAGGGACTCTGTAAGATAAAACTCCTGACGTGTTATCTTTGTCATCAAAAATACAAGCAGCCCGTATACCAGTATGCACAATGCACCAAATATGAAATATTCCAGAACCAGTCTTATAAGTTCTGGAATTTTACTTAAAAGAACACCATATATGAGATTATCAGGTGCAACCGCAGATGCAATTACAGCTGATAATAAAACATTAACAACAGAGAATAACGCAAGCATTAATGCTGCATATATGATTCCGGACTGTAATTCATCAGAAGATACAGACTCAAATGTTTCACCGGGATATCTCAAAAATCCCTTAACCTTATCAATAAGGGAAAGACCGCCCTGAGAATATTTATACTCATCAAAGGTCTTTGTGTCACCTGAATCATATGAATCATAACCTGAATAGCGTGATTCATAATCATTATAACTCTCATATCCGCCTGCATTTTTTTCAACAGGATCAGGTTCATAATAGCCCTGTGAACTATAATTATCAGAAAAACCCGTATCCTGACCGTAATTATCGCCTGAAACGGGACCTGCAGAAGAATTCTGAATCTGGGAGAGTGTTAAATTTCTCTCTTCTTCTGATTCAAAGACCATAACCATAACAGCAGCATCTCCGCCGTCATAATTTATTGTCACTTCAATACAGGGTTCATAATACTCGTTTTCTACAGGATTTATTCCCGACATTACATTATATGGATAAACATACGGAGTAACATCAGGAGATGAAACCTGCTGCAATGACATATTTTCATTATCAGAAATCAGATAATACAGCTGACCTCCTACCCTTACTTTCGGTGCAGATAAACCCGCACTTTTGTAACTATTATCGTATGGCTGCAAAAAATCACTCTTCTTTAATTATTACTCTGTAAAACCGCTTATATAACTCATATTTCAGGCAATTGAATGAAAAAACCAGAGGTAATTTTCATGATAAATTAATTTGAACTCATATTGTAAATAAATAGTGTAAAATATTGCTCTTCTAAATGTCATTATTTCTTTAACTCCCCCTAATGACAATATAAGTGGGGCAGAATCGCAAACATAATCACATTTATCCCAATGATAGAATCCTGCTGTAATTACGGTGACCATTACTCAGTTCTTTCTGATGTTAAAAACAGAAAGTAAAAAAATGCAAAAAACACCGGTTATTCAGGTAATCCCTGACTTTATCAGCGTACCTGATATATTGAGGGACACATAAATTATTAAAAAGGACTGATAGGTATCGAGACTTTCTTAATTGCTGCCGGAGTATATCTGGCTTTAAATGTAATCTCATTTTTTATATTTGTAAACGATAAAAGAAAAGCTGTAAAGGGAAAATGGAGAACTTCTGAGAACAAACTCCTGGTTTTTTCTTTTATTGGACCATTTGGAGCATTTACGGCTATGAAAACTATAAGACATAAAACACAGAAAACAAAATTTTTGCTTGTTTACATATTTCTGATAGTTCATACGACTGTTTTAGCCATATTTATTTTGAATTACTGCAATCCGGGTTATTTACTTCAATTGTTCTGAATTAATATCTATTTACCTATAGCAGGAATCAGTGTGATTCTGTTTATGACATTTAAAATAAACATTATATCCTTTTAATTACGATAAGAAAATAATGAAAAAAATTGCATTCATCTTTGTTGTCATTCTGATTTTTGCCTGCGGCTGCGTTCAGATGCCGGAATCTGACGAAGCCGGCAATCTGGATTCACAACAGACACAGGAAATAACACCACTCCCTGCAGATACCACCCCTGCAGAGACACCAGAGCAGAATATAATTCCGTTTCCGGATGCACTAAGCTTAAAAGAGAAGTATGCATATGGTGATGAAAAAAACGCAAGAATAATGTCTGTTGATGATGCATGGATTGAAAATTCCTACTGGTTCCATTCTGTTGAGCACGGATACGACTGGGAATTTAAACCAACTGCGGGCAACAAATTTGTGTTTATTGAACTGTGGGTGAAGCATAACGGAACTTCAAGAGAACTCGGGGCACCACCATCCGGAAGCATAAACATATGGTATGACGGGAATTTCTACTCATCACTTGAGGAAAGAGATGGTGCGACAGCACAGATTACAAAGCCATACAATCTTTGGGATGACTATTACGGAGGTTCTATCGGCAGATATGAGAAGAGGATGGGATTTTTGATATACGAAGTCCCGGAGAGCCTCACACTTGAAGATGCATACATCCAGGCAAATCTGGGGAGTGTATATACTCCACCTGTATGGAAACTTGGTTGAACTAAGATATTTTAACAAATTACAATTATTTTTAAAAGCTCCAGGGATAAAAGTAAATAAATCCCTTAATATCTCCCAATTCCATATAGTTAAAGAAAAAAACAACTGAAGCAGGGATGCTTGTCCATCCCTGCAAAGTCTGTCTTAATACAAAAACAGAAAAAATGCGAGAGGCAGGATTTGAACCTGCGGACTCCTACGAGACCAGGATCTGAACCTGGCGCCTTTGACCAGGCTTGGCAACTCTCGCCCTTCTTTACTTAATTGACTCTTTTAGGACATAAACTTTGGTTTTTATTATCTAATAGAGAGATTTTAAAGCCTCTGAAATCCTGAATCTTTAAAAAATGCGATTTTAAAAATTTTTTAACAAAATTTTTGAAAAATTGAATGAAAATTTATTCTGTATTATCCAAAATTATTGAAGTGATTCAGATTATTCAGAATATTGTGCGGTTTATTTTGACTTCTTTGCCTTTTTCTTATCAGTTTTATCAGTATTTTTTGAAGTGTCCGAAGACATGCTTTCAACATGCTTTTTTATCTCGGCATCCCGAAGAACATTTCTCCTTATCTTTCCGGATATTGTCTTAGGAAGATCCTCAACAAACTCAATCTCACGCGGGTACTTGTAAGGTGCAGTTGTTGTCTTGACATACTTTTGTATATCACGAACAAGAGCGTCTGTAGGATCATATCCGTCATTTAATATTGCAAATGCCTTTACAATCATTCCACGTATAGGGTCGGGTGTGCCAACTACTGCAACCTCCTTTACAGAAGGATGCTCCATAATTGCCGATTCCACCTCAAACGGCCCGATTCTGTAGCCTGAACTTTTAATGACGTCGTCACTTCTCCCGACAAACCAGAAGTATCCGTCTTTATCCATGTACGCCTTGTCGCCTGTATAGTAGAAATCACCAAAAAATGACTCTTCATTTGCCTCAGGATTGTCAAGATATTTCATAAACATCCCGACAGGTTTCGGATTCATGTGAACCGCCATTCTTCCGACCTCACACTCTTTCACAGGTTTTCCGTCGTCATCGTGAAGCTCTATTCTCCACCCGGGAGAAGGCCTTCCCATCGAACCGGGTTTTGCCTCCATGCATGGGAATGTCCCGATACAGAGAGTAAGTTCGGTCTGGCCGTATCCTTCATATATTGTAAGGCCGGTTCCCTCTTTCCAGATCTTTATAACCTCAGGATTGAGTGGTTCACCGGCGCTGACACAGTGGCGAAGAGATGTCAGATCAAACTTGTCAAGATCTGCCATAATCAGCATCCTGTATATCGTCGGCGGACAGCAGAATGTTGTCACCTCATATTTCTCAAGTATGGGAAGAATCTCGGTTGCGTTGAATTTTCCCCTGAAATCATAAACCAGACTGCATGCTCCCTGAATCCACGGACCAAAAAACTTCCCCCAGGAAGATTTAGCCCACCCGGTATCAGAAAGAGTCAGATGTACATCATTTAGCTTTAAATCAAGCCAGTATGCTCCGGTTGTAAGATGACCAAGCGGAAGTGCATGATCATGAAGGACCATCTTTGCCTCACCGGTTGTTCCTGATGTGAAATAGATCACCATCGGATCTGAGGAGCGGGTCTTTTCAAGACCGCTTGTGACAAATTTACTTGAGACCGGTGCCGGATAATCAAGCTCCACAAGATAGCTTATCCATCCTTCACGAACACCATCAACAACAAGACGCGACTGTAAGGAAGGGCACTCGGAACAGATTTCCTCAATTTTCGGTGCATTTTCCATGTCAGTAATAATCATTTTTATACCGGCAATATTTGCCCTGTATATCAGATCTTTAGTTGTAAGCATCGTAGGACATGGAACAAAGATTGCACCAAGCTTAATACATGCAATCGCAAAGAACCACCACTCGGGAAGACGTGGCATCATTAATGCAACACGATCACCTTTTTTTATCCCGTATTTCAGAAGCATATTTGCAGCCTGATTCGAGCGGTTCATAAGTTGTCTGAAAGAATAGGTCTTTTCATAACCACTCGGATTAATCCATACCATCGCCCTTTTATTCCGGTCAATCTTTGCCCATGCATCGATTACATCAAAACCGAAATTAAAGAATTCCGGAACTTCGATTCTGAAATTCTTATACAGGAGATCATAATCGGTCATATTTGGAAGATCCTGTGGAATCTTTTCCCGAAGTCTTAGAATATTCTCAACACACTGACCTCCCCCCGGTACAACCGCACCTGATATCCCGTCACTGCATGCCTCATTTATCCATTCAGATCGGGATTTTCCCAAAGGAACCAAAACTTTGTCAATTTTTTCAACAAGTTCATCATCCATCGTGACTGAAAATCGCACCATATACAAATTAATTGTGGTGCATATAATATAAAAGTCATCATTTGAACGAACCAGATTGATAATAAAAAATCAATCTGAATTCAGATCAAGGACGGCTATATGTTTTATACATTAAATTCCGGATTGCTTATCAAAACCGGTACGCAAATCCAGCTTACCACCAGGGAATTATTAGTATTTGGGCCCCTATATTGAAAATAAAACGAAATAATTACTTTTTTATATAATATAAAGAGAACAGCTATATACAATACAGTTTTAACAGATAATTTGAGACATAATTCAAATATTACGGGGCACCCAATATGAACATCTCAGAAAACAACAATATATTCTCTGACAGTCACAGAGTCCTCATTATAATTTCCATTGCAATTTCAGTTATTCTTATCAATATTTTTTGTTATGTTATTGATTTTGCAGTAATTATCGGGCTACAGCTATATTACCTCCCAATCATTCTTGCAACAAAATTTTATCCAAAAAAAGGACTGTTTTTCTCTTTGGGACTTATTGCACTATCCATTATAATCTCGGTTTATTTCTTAAAAGATCCTTTTTTATTTAGCGAATCGCTAATTACAGCATTTATGATGGCAGGAGTTGCAACAATTCTCTCTTTTGCATGCAACGAGATGGAAAAAAACGAATTCAAATTCAAAAAACTGTTTAAAAACAATCCAAATCCATTGATAGCATTCAGCGAGGAAGGCATTATAACTGATATTAATGATGAATTTGAAACAGTTTATGGCTATAAAAGAGAACTCCTAAAAGGGGAAAATATAAAAAATGCCAGATTTTTTTCAGAAGAATCACAATTGGAAATTTCAAAAAAATTTGCCGGATTCAAATCAGGAGAACATATCAAATCCTTTCTGGTTGACATAAAAATAAATAATCCAGATAATGATTTCAAAAAGAATATTATTACATTTATATCATATGAGAAATCAAATGAATCAGAATTTTCAGGCAATATAATGGCCTCATTTTCGGATGTCACAGAACATATTGAATTTTCCGAAAAACTGAAACAAAGTGAGAAAAAATACAGGGAACTTGCAGATCTACTCCCCCAGACAATTGCAGAAGCAGACCCCGACATGAAAGTATCTTTCATCAATAAAAAAGGCCTTAAAACTTTTGGTTTCACTAAGGAGGATATTGAAAAGGGGGTGCATATTCTCGATTATATTATCCCGGAAAACCACAAAAAAGCTATTGAGACACTTGACAAACTGACAACCAACAAACTTGAAGAATCAGTTTCAGAATTCACTGCAATCAAAAAAGACGGATCAAAGTTTCCAATAATGGTATATTCAAATTTGATTACAGAGAAAGGAAAAAATACTGGAATAAGACTTGCAATAATAGATCTCACCAGACTGAGAGAGGCAGAAACCGCACTGAGTGCATCTGAAAAGAAACTTGCAAAACTGATGCAGAATTTCTCAGGAATGGCATACAGGTGCAAAATTGACAATAATTTTTCTGCCGAATATTTAAGTGAGGGTTTCTATGAGCTTACAGGGTACTCACAGTCTGATATTATAGAAGGAAAGTCAATTGACCTTAAATCAATAATTCATCCCGAAGATTTTGAAAAATTTAGTAATGCCATACAGAAATCACTCAAAAATAACGGGCACTATGATACCAGGTACAGATTTCTGACTGCCAAAGGTGAAGAGAGATGGGTCTGGGATCAGGGACGTGTAATCAAAGATGACAACGGAAATCCACAGACAATAGAGGGAATTGTCTCAAATATTACAGAACTCGTTAAAACAGAAAACGCCTTAAAAGAGATCGAACAAAAAAATCAGCAATATATAATAGAATCCCTAAAGGAAAAAGAAATTCTGTTAAAAGAGATACACCACAGGGTCAAAAACAATCTTCAAATCATTGCGAGTATTCTCAAACTAAAAGATATGCAGTCTGATAGCCAGGAGATGCATGAGGTGCTTTTAGACTGCAGGAGCAGGGTTTTTTCCATGGCAATGATACATGAGAAGCTTTACAAGTCTGAAAGCCTTGCAAAAATAAACTTTAAGGATTACATATCGACACTCCAGATGCACCTCGCCGACGAATACGGTGCAGAAGAAAAAGAAATCAAAATGATTTGTGACTGTGATGAAAATATCGCACTGGAAATAGACACTGCAATACCATGCGGACTTATTGTAAACGAAATTATTACAAATGCATTAAAATACGCATTTGACGAACCGGGCGGAGAAATCCGCATAGGATTTTCCGAATATGAAAACGATAGTTATCGTCTTGTCGTAAAAGACAACGGGAAAGGTTTTCCCGAATCCTATGACTATGAAAATTCAGAATCACTGGGAATGCAGCTTATATATAATCTTACATTACAGCTCGAAGGAACAATTGAGATCAAAAACGATTCAGGAACAGAATTTATAATCACAATACCAAAAGGGATGCAAAAATCAGTAAAATTGTAGGGGAGATTTTAGGATATGAAAGGAAGCAGGATACTGATTGTCGAAGATGAAATGATAATTGCAATGGAAATTCGCGCCACGCTAAAAAAACTGGGCTACAATGTTGTCGGTTCTGTGATAAACGGGTACGATGCAATCCAGACAGCAGGAGATAAAAAACCTGATCTTGTGCTGATGGACGTAAGACTAAAAGGCGACATGGATGGAATTGATGCGGCCAGGAAGATAATGCAGCTTTATGATATCCCCATAATATTTTTAACAGGAAATTCCGACAGGACAACTGTTGAGAGAGCAGTTGAATTAAAACCGGCAGGCTTTCTTATAAAACCCTTCAAGGAACGCGAACTCTTTGGAAATATCGAGATGGCCATTCATAAACATAAGGTAACATCAACGATAAAATCTGCCAATGGTTCTGAAAAAACTTCAGATTCAGTTGCAAAAACAATTTCAAATCTAAATACTGCACTGATCTCAACTGATACCAAAGGTGTAATAAACCGTGCAAATCTTTCTGCAATAGAATTAATAGGAACAGATAAAGACAAAATAATCGGCAGAAAAATATCGGAAATATTCAGCACATCCTCAAAACCCGATATTAACATTCAGGAACAATCAGAGTCTGAGATTATATGGCCCGATGCCATAACTCTGGAGAAAAACTGGGAAAGTATTCCCGTAAGTCTTTTATCAGGATTTGTTGTAAATGACCTAAAAGAGATAAATGACTTTATATTTTCATTAAATTACGAAAAAAATGACAAAACAGATATCCGGAAATCAGAGACTCTTTTTGTACAGCTTTTGGAATCTGTAACCGAGATGGTCTTTTTAGTGGACAAAGAGATGAATTTTCTGAAGTACAATCAGAAATTTTTAGACTTCTCAAAAAGACTGGGGATCAGTTCTTTTCAGCTTACAAGATCAGTGTACGAGATAAGAGAATTATCTTTCTTTGTCGGTGCAGATGAATATGTTGAAGTTTTCAGGACAAACACGCCAATAAACAAGATAAAGACATTTAAAACAAAGAATAAGGAAATAAATTACTTCAGAGTGAATATAATTCCTAATTTTGATGGAAAAGAGGTCGCTTTTATTACTACCCTAATAGATGATATCACATCAATTATTCATGCAAAAGAGCATGCCAGGTATATCACAGGCAGCCTCCAGGATATTGAAGACAGTCTCAAAGAAATAAATTCACTAATCTTAGATATTAAAGAACCTGTTCTGGATATTCTAAACAAATCTGAAAACAAAACAGAAACCTCATTTAAGCACATAAATGAAAGTGCAGGCAAAATTGCAGACATTCTTGAAAGTTTTGAGGTTCAGAAGATCAAATACGAGGATGCAATTGATCACATCAAATTTATAGACAAAACCGCAGATTCCTGGTAAAAAAGAGGTTATTCCCCTTTATATTTTTTTAACTCCTCTTCGCGAAGCTGATTTCTTTTTATCTTTCCGGAGAGTGTTTTTGGAAGATCATCAACAAAATCAATTGAACGTGGATATTTGTAAGGAGCTGTTAAATTTTTGACAAAAACCTGTATTTCATTTACAAGAGATTCACTCGGATCAAAACCATCATTTAATACAACAAATGCCTTGACAATCATACCTCTTATTCTGTCAGGCGAGCCCACAACAGCAGACTCCTTTACTGCAGGATGCTCAAGAAGTGCGGATTCCACCTCAAACGGACCAATCCTGTAACCTGAACTTTTTATGACATCATCATCGCGTCCCACAAACCAGAAGTAACCGTCATCATCACGATAAGCCTTATCTCCGGTATAATAAAAATCGTCAGTAAATGATTCGCAATTTGCCTCAGGATTATCCAAATATTCCACAATAAGACCAACAGGTCGTGGATTTAATGAAATGGCCATTCTTCCCTCATCATAGTTTCCGACAGGTTTTCCATTGTCATCATGAAGCTCAACATTCCACCCGGGGGAAGGTTTTCCCATAGAACCCGGTTTGTTCGTTATACAGGTGAATGATGCTACAGCACAACAGGTCTCTGTCTGACCGTATCCCTCATGAATTGTAAGACCTGTCCCCTCCTCCCAGATTTTTATAACTTCAGGGTTTAGAGGCTCACCTGCACTTGTGCAGTGACGCAGTTCAGAGAGATCAAATTTACTTAAATCTGCAAGAATTAACATCCGGTATACAGTCGGCGGACAGCAAAAACTCGTGACCTCATACTTTTCAATAAACGGGAGAAGCTGAGTGGCCTCAAACCTGCCCCTAAAATCAATAACCAGCAGACATGCACCGGCAATCCACTGCCCAAAGATCTTTCCCCACGCACATTTGGCCCATCCGGTATCAGAAGATGTGAAATGAACATCATTTGGTGTAAGATCATGCCATAATTCTGCAGTCACCTTATGACCCAGAGGTAAGGCATTATTGTGAAGAACCATCTTCGGTTCACCGGTAGTTCCCGATGTAAAGTAAATCAGCATAGGATCTTTAGAGCGTGTTCTGATATCAGAAGACATGCTTACAGATCTATGAGAAACAGGAGCAGGATATAAAAGCTCAAAAGGATAACTGGCCCAGCCCTCAAGCTCTCCGTCAACAACCATTCTTGCTCTTAATGTCGGACATGCATTGCAAATTTCATTTATCTTCGGTGCATTCTCAACGTCGGTTATCACCATCCTGAATTTGCCTGCATTAATCCGGTATTTCAAATCCTTGGGAGTTAAAAGGACAGGACAGGGACAGACAACTGCACCGAGTTTTATTAATCCTATTACAAACAGCCACCATTCAGGAATCCGCGGAAGCATAATCAAAACCCGGTCTCCCTTATTAACATTATATTTCAGGAGAATATTTGCAACCTGGTTTGAAAGGTTTTTAAGATCCCGGAATGAATACTTCTTTTCAAACCCTTTCTGATTAACCCATATCATTGCAAGTTTGTTTCTGTCGGTTTCAGCCCATTTGTCTATAACATCATATCCAAAATTGAAATATTCCGGAACATCAATTGAATAATTGCTATAAGTCTCATCATAGTCAGTCATATTATAGGCTTTTTCCTTAGCGACAGAACATTCCGGCTCATAAGTCAGTGACCCGCTCTTTCTGGCGCGTTCAACCTCACTTCCCTGAATTCTCCACAATCTGCCAACCTTAACTCCCTTCATCTGCCCGTCTCTTAACCATGAATGAACAGTACGGGGTTCAACCTTGAGGGCATCAGCTACCTCCTGCGGAGTATAATAGTTATCAGCATTGTATTTCATACAGAAAAATTAATCCTGAAGGTATATTAATGTAATTTTATGTCATTTCATGGCACCTGCTGCGATGGCCAATAATTACTTCAATGTACATCATGCTAAGATCAGTTGATCTGGCCGGCATCCCTGATGATATACAAAAAAAATCTCTGAACGAAAAGTTCAGTTAATATTATCGTCAAAAGACTGGAAATTATATACAATGGCTGACAAAAAATACGAATCCCTGAAAATAGAGAATATCGTCGCCTCCGGAGAAATTGCAGATTCAATCAATCTGGAAGAAGTTTCCAAACAAATAGAGAATTGCGAACTCAACACAAAGCGTTTTCCCGGCGCAGTATACAGAATTGAAAACCCGAAGATTGCATCCCTGATTTTTTCATCAGGAAAGGTTGTGCTTACAGGCCTTCGTCAAAAAAAGGACCTCAAAAACGGG
>NZ_JBSREC010000002.1:0-8594 GCF_055145805.1 Methanomicrobium sp.
TGAGCACCTTCGAATGATTCGCCAAACAGCCTCTCATGCAGTTCAGTAAGTTCAGGCCACTTAAATTCCCCTAAAATTCCGGGGAGTGCACAATAATCGATGACAGATTCCGATTTCATTGTACAAATGGATTTTTTATTCCCGATCTTGTTTTTTAGTCCGTATCGGATGATTTCACAGTTTATAACCGGATAATTAAAATCAAAGTTATGAGCTATCAGGTATTCTGATTTCAGGGCATCGTCCATAAACGCACCAAATACCTCGCTGCCTGCGAGACCTTCCCTTTCTGCCTTATCTTTTGTAATACCGTGAACGGCAACGGCATCCTGCGGGATTTCAAAATCCCCGGGATACACAATTTCATTATAGGAGCTTATCTGATTCCCTCTTTCTGAATATCTGTAAAATGCTACCTGAACAACTCTCGGCCAGTTTTCCAGATCCGAAACAGGGGCATTATAGCTTTTTGGAAGCCCGTTTGTTTCGACATCAAAAAAGAGATACATGATGCGTTTTTCAGCGGGCATTATATATGTAATTTTTGTATAAAAGTAAGAAGTATAAATGGAGAGGAAGGAGAACTTTTTTCCCGGATTTTCTAAAACCTTTTGTAAACACTGCTGCGGTGCCCGGCCTCAATCACATGAATTACCATCACATCATCCGGAACAGATATTACGACCCTGTAACTGCCCTTTATTCCAATAAAAAACGGATAGATAATTATATCGTCGAAACCTCCAATTATCCATTATGGAGCATATCGCACCTACATTCGTACAGCAAAAACGTCTTGCAGTCTTAATTGATGCAGATAATGCCCAGCCTGCAATCATCGGAAATCTTCTCGAGGAAATTGCCAAATATGGTTCTGCGACAGTAAAAAGAATATATGGAGACTGGACCACACAACGGCTTGGCGGGTGGAAGGACTCTCTTCTTAAATATTCAATTCAGCCTATTCAGCAGTTCAATTATACAACACATAAAAATTCTACAGATAGTGCATTAATCATTGATGCGATGGATCTCCTTTATGCCAGAAATGTTGACGGGTTTTGTATTGTGTCCAGCGATAGTGATTTTACAAGGCTTTCTTCCAGATTGCGTGAAACCGGCATGATTGTTTACGGTTTCGGGGAGCAAAAAACACCTAAACCTTTTGTTGAGGCGTGTGACAAATTCATTTATACAGAAATTTTGCGGGCAGATTCGGATAAAATAATTAATGAACCAATGCCGGAATCCATTCACAGGCGGTCCACAATAGAACTCAAAAATGATACAAATCTTGTGAATCTTTTGCGTAACAGTGTTGAAGACGGATCTGAAGAAGACGGCTGGGCAAATCTTGCAACAGTCGGGCAGATTATTCAGAATAAAGCACCGGATTTTGATTCAAGAAATTACGGATTTAAAAAACTCAACGAAATATTCCGAAAAATAGGGCTGTTTGACATTATAAATCAGGAAAATAAAGCTTTAAATGTGAAAGTTGTTTATGTCCGGGATAAAAGAGGAAATAAGTAAAGAACAATATCCCGGGGGGAAGAAAAAATAAAATCTTCATCTCTTTTTTTCAGATTCTACAAAACCCCTCTATCTTTCAGTTCAAAAAAGCAGCGGGCACAGGCTCTTACATCTGCGCCTGAATATTCATAATAATTATAAAAAAGCTGAATTTCAACCCAAAACAACTCACAAGAAATTCTTGTCAGTTCGTCGTAATGATGACAGGGATGTGGCTTCTTGAGGATATCACAGAATCAGGGCAGGAACTTCCAAAGTCAAATGTTACCTAAGAGACATCTCAATTAATATTCTGTTATATCGCTTTCTTCTCTCTCATCTTCTAATTCACATACAGTCCTGTGAAAATCCCTGTAAAGAGAGATAGTGTCATGATTCTTTCGGGTTGCCCTTTTAAAACCAAATTTTTCATAAAATTCAACGGAATCAGGTTTAGAATCTACAGTAAGGATTCTTACACCTACATATCCTGACAATACAATTGCAATCTGCATAGTCTTTAAAAGCATTGCACGGCCAACACCCTGCTTTTGATAGCGGTTGTCGGTTGCAAGTCTTGCAATCTTTAGTGCCGGATATCTGCGATAAGGATATTCAGAACTACCATCCCCAAAATGAATTGCTTCTACTTCGATACTGTCGCTTACAAGAGTGAAATATCCGACAATAGTATTTTGCCATTGAATAAACCGGGTAACAGCCAGCCTTTCCTCCTGATAATGAATAGCATCAACATGAAGAAATTCATTCAAATCGGGATTGCCACATTCAAAATCGGATAAATCAATATCCGAGTCTAATATTGAAAAAGAGAACTGATTAAAAGGAATATTCATACTTTAGAAGAACTGCGTGAACTTTTTGACAAACGCAATGCTTCCTTTAGGAGTTTTTTGCCTTCATCGGTGTCATCGGGATGCTCCATGTATTCATGGAATCTGCGGGCATCAGCACCTTTTAAAGACAAACCCAGTTCTATTTGTTTTGCCATTTTTTCCCTCACCTCATTATATTTATTCTCCCTGCATCATATTAGGGAGATGTATAACATACCTGTATAATATGGCATTATTAATATTAATATCTGTTTTTCCGAGAAATATTCAGGTTCATTTACATTACATACTAAAAAGTTATAATCTGGTAAAATAAGATACAGAATAACAATGACTCAGTACAGTGTCATAATTGAGAAGGATGAAGACGGCTATTTTGCCCACGTTCCCACAATTTCAGGATGTTATGCACAGGGCGACACCTATGAGGAAGCACTTTCAAATCTTGAGGATGCCATAAAACTTCATCTTTGTGATATCGCAGAATCAGGGCAGGAACTTCCAAAAACACATCAGGTCAGTCTTACGACCATAGAAATTTCCGGTTAAGACTATGAGTAAAACTCCCCGTGTTGACGCATCTAAAATCTCAAAGGTACTTGAAAAACATGGTTATGTGTCAGTCCGACAGAGCGGGAGTCATAAAATCTACAAAAATTCTGAAGGAGTCAGGGTAACTCTGCCTGTACATTCAGGAAAAATTGTACACCCAAAAATACTCAATAAAATTTCAGAGGACACAGACATCCCTCTAAATGAATTCAGCTGAATCACTTTTTTTATTATAGAATTCCCAACTCTTTTAATTCAAAAAAGCAGCGTGCACAGGCTCTGACATCAGCACCGGCATCATGTGCACCGTCAAAAGTTTCGCCGAAGAGTATCTGATGAAGTTCCATAAGTTTCGGCACCTTATACCCGCCGTTCTTTCTTGGAAGTGCACAAAATTCCTTTATTGATTTCGGCTTCATTGTGCAGATCCCCTCCTTTTCCAGAATTTCGTTTTTCAGACCATACCGGGAGAGTTCTGCACACACAACCGGATAGTCAAAATTCAGATTATGGGCGACGAGATATTTTGAATTTTTAGCTTCGGAATTAAACGCAGCGAATACCTCTGCACCGGGAAGTCCTTCCCGGAGTGCTCTTCTCTTTGTTATCCCGTGAACTCTTACGACCTGCATCGGGATTTCAAAATCCTCCGGGTACACAATCTGACTATAAGAGCTCATCTCTTCCCCGTCCTCTGAATATCTGGAAAAGGCAATCTGAACAACCCTCGGCTGGATTACCGGATTTAGAGATGAACTGCCCAACGGAGTGCCTGACGGACTTTTCCTTCGCCTCGGGAGTCCGTTTGTTTCGACATCGAAGAAGAGATACATTAGTGATTACTTTTAGGGGCGATAAGGATATACAGGTTTTCGGGCATGGTTGGAAATTGGGATGTAAAATTTCTGAATTGAGGCAATTATTCCTGCGGTTAAAATGTCATTAACTCATGTTCAGATACTTCACATACTAAAAAGTTATAATCTGATAAAATAAGATAAAGGATAACAATGACTCAGTACAGTGTCATAATCGAGAAGGATGAAGACGGCTATTTTGCCCATGTGCCTGTAATTCAGGGATGCTATACGCAGGGCGATACCTATGAGGAAGCCCTTTCAAATATTGAGGATGCTATAAAGCTTCATCTTGAAGACATTGCAAAGTCTGCATCATAATTTGATTCTAAAAAAAGATGAAAAATATCTATTTTTTCATTTGTTTGTAGCAGAAACAAAATTTGGGAGCAGAGGGAGGCCTGTCCCTCCCTTCTGCGACCTGTCGCTTTGCGGGGGAGGGTTTTAAGGGAGGGGGACTCTCCCCCTCCCTTTATCAGAATTATTTGTATCTAAAAAAATGAAAAAAATTAATACCGGACGAGAGAATCACTCCCAGTTATCCCCGGTGAGATCATCTGTAAATGAAGGATATGAATTGTCCGGAGCAACTGAACTGAGTCTTTTAAATGCTTCATGAACTGAATTCTGGATGACTAAAAGATTAATATCCCAGGGATACATCTTTGCAAATCCGTTTTCAATATTTTTGGATAATCTCGGAGGGATGGTATCGTGGGTATACTGATGATTCTCTAAGTCAGAGTAATCCGGCAGAATAATTCCCAGAAGTCCGGAACGCGGATTTGATTCAGTCTGACATATACTCGCCTCAATTTCTCGGTCGACATGCTTCTTCTTCCAGGTATCCTTTCCGACCAGAACAACAGTAACGACTGAGTCCTGCAAGGTTTCATCCCGTATTTTCTGCAAAACTGCATCGGCAGCGGCAGCGGCACCGGCAGCGGCACTGGCATCAGCCCCCGAATCAATATTTTTTATATTAGTTATATCCTTTATATCCGTTATCTGAGCTGAATCAACTGATTTTACTGTTGAAATTTCAGAACACGCTATTATATTTTCAAATTGATCCCGGTATTTTTGATCATTTTCATGGTCATAGCTTACAAAAACTTTGTAGTCCTTTATTGCCATCAGTTAGAATTTATTTTTTATAATTATTATATTGCTCAGCCGGGGTGGTGTGTTTTTTTGAAGGGGTTGGTGTTGTTTTTTTGGGATTTATTTGTTTTAGAGATTGTGAAAGAGATAGATTTTGGGTGGTTGGGTGTTGGATTGGATTTATGAAGGGGAAAATAGTCACTTTTTCATTTCACCAAATTTATCTTCAAAAGCTTGAGAAAATTCTTGTGACTTATATATAATTGTACCTGATTTCGCAGGACTATCGACAGTCAGATCAGTTCTATTTACTATTCGCATTTTTTCAGGTAATGGAACCAAACCTAATGCTTGGAACAAATTTCCCCATTCACAATTATGTAGCCTAAAATCCTTTGATTGACTCCGATCAATATAATGCAAAAATTTCATAGGCTCTAAAAATTGTCGCATTTCATTTAGCCATTCTGTAAATCCCTTTTGTTCACAGAGTCTTTTTAATCTTTTTTGTTCCATTTTCCATTTATATATTTGATGGGGATCTCGTTCTTGCAATAATTTAGATTCCGCAGATGATAATTTTTTTAAAGAAGGTGCAATATTTGTATTTATTTGCTCTTTCATATACACATCTACACAGACAGGATAATCATCTATATCTATCTCTGAAAAACCTTTTAAAAGGCTATCAGGATCTTTTAATAATGCAGTTAAATTATATTTAGTTCCATCTTCCAGAGGTTCTGGTGAAGATCTTGATTTTATCAGTCCTTCAAAAAAATCAGAATCCATAACACAACTTACTTCACATCTAAATTGATCATATTGTGATAATTTGTTCAGATCAAGAGTAATCAGATTATTTTCTTTAGATACTGCATCATATATTCGCCCACCATATGGTTTAATGCCCCATACTTTTATATCATAAATTTTTTGTGCATCAAATTTTTGAATTCTTTTTGAACGATCAAAAGCAAATTTTGAGAAACGATTATCTACAGTTATTGTTGTATTGTATTTTCCTAAACCATTCATGCAGTCAATGTTCAAACTTTCATACTTTTCACCTTTAAACCATGAAAAGACCTCTTTTGAAATCTCTAGGAAAGTCTTTGCATCTTTTATATTAGGAGTTAATAGCGGAGTCATTTTTAATCCTTATAATAGAAATAAAATCCTTTAATGGAACTGTTCTTTTTTTATCACTATCTACAGTGACTTCAAAAAAATCTTCGTTTGAATTAATATTTTCCCACATTTCTTCACGCTCAATAATATTTTGATAGGTTATTTTTCCTTTAAATGTATTTTTTCCCTCAAGAATTTCTAAATTTAAAAATGGAGAATTTAAAAATACTTTTTCAGCAGCTAAGGATTCAAAATACTCAATAAAAGGCCGGATTACTTGGTTTAAAATGTCGGATTCAGAATTTACTGCATTATAAAATACCCTCCCCAGAGCCTCTTTGAACTCATCCTCCATTTTATAATTTTGAATTGCTATACCTAATTTTTCTAAATATTGTTGTCCAGACAACTTTTCTGGTTTATGAAATAAATCATCGAAAAAAATCAATAATGGATTATCAGGATATTTTAGTTTTAATTCATCAAATCCTTTAATTAAAGAATTGATGAGTTTTTCCATTGAATTTTGAATTTCAATAGGCAATACTAATTGAAGATCAGAATCAGCATCTGTTTCAATATCAATAAAAACAGTTGTAGAACCAGTTAGCTCAAATTTTAATAATGGTTCATCCTGAGATAATAATTTAGAGGGCAATAATGGCGAAACTTCTAGACAGGTAGTATATAATGTCCTTTCCTCATATAATTCAAAAGTTGTTCCATCACATTTATGAATAGTAATTTTTAACAAACCCTTTTTAAAAGGAACATCAGTTTTATCTGTTTTTAAAGAACCTCCAAGATAATTGTCTTTTTTTAAGTCACTCTTTAAAATTTTCAAATTATCAGTAGAAAACTCATCTCTTACATTATATAATTCGCATATCCCCGAAAAACCAGAATATTCAATGTTGATTTCTTTGAGATCGTCATCATCCCATAATAAATAAAACGGAATATCCTCCCCTTGAACAATATCATTTGAAAGATATAATTCAAAACCGTCTTTTTTCACAAATTATAATTGATTACCATAATTAAATAATATTTGGATGATTTTTCTAAGTGATGAATATGTATTATGCTTCCAAAGGAATATAAATCAATTCTATAATATTCTTAAATAAACTTTTACTATTTGACAACCAAATTTATTTAGAGGACTCCTTGATAATGCAATCTCAAAATTCATCATTACTAGTAAATAATGGAGATAATTCGAATCTCATTGCACTTATAAAAAATTATGAAATGTTTGAAAGAGTGAGAGAGAAAACAGAACTGGAAATATATCTTGGAGAATTAAAAATAAAATTAAATAAATTATTAATTAAGAAAAAGGCTTCTTCTTTAATTCAAGAGCCTTTATTTTTTAAATTTTTCAATATAATACCATCTAAATTTTTTATAGATGAAATTGACGATAAAATATTAAATCTTGAATCTGAACTAAAGGAAGCAAATTTACTAAATAAGAATTATGAAGAAATTCGAAATAGAATTATTTCATTATTTAAGATATTAGTTATTGAAAACGACGAATTTCAACAAAACCAAGAAATCGAAAGTTTGAATGCTTTAATCCAAAAAAATATATTCTTTGTATGGGATAAATCAATAAATTACCAATTACAAATTCTAAATTCTAGAATAAAATCGGGAGTTAATTTTCTAGCTCATATGAGTGATTCAAGAATAAAATATGAAAAATTAAATCAAAAATTTAAAAAAATAAATGAGGAAATTGATAGAGAAACAAAACTTGAAAATTATGAGACAATATATCACGATTTACTTGACTGCATTAATGAAACAGATATCATAATTGAATATTCAAAAATAAATGGAATTTTTAAATTTTTAGAAATAATTTTAGCAGTTATAGGAATAATTTTAGCGATTGTAATGTATTATCACTGGATTTAAAAATAAATAATTACCTAACCCCATCCCTACAAACCCTCAAAACCTCTCTGGCATCCTCTTCCTTCTGCGAGAACGGATGCTCCTTCAAAAATCTTGTAAGCCGCTCAAAACACTCACCCAAAATCTCCCCGGCCAGACGGGCATCCTTTAATACCCTGCGATAAGTCCGCTGCGGGTAGTAAATCCCGGATGCTGTTCTGATCAAAACGTCCTGATCGGCGGCTGTAATTATACCTCCCCTGACTGCTCTCTCAAAGTTGATCCTCATATCAACAAGAGCGTCGGATACAGCCTCATTTGAAAACGGATCACAGGCGAGTGCAACCTCATCATCGCTCTCAATTACACCGTCCCTGTACATCTCAAAGATTCTCCCGACACCTTTCATCCCGAATGACTCCATCTCACACGCCCGAAGAGCACCCATCGAGGATGAGCCGTAAACGGAAATCTTTGATTTAAGTGCCGCTAAAATCTCGCGGTGGCCTACAGAGCAGTCCTGGAAAAAAAGACCGTCAATTATACAGATTGCCTTTGGTCTCTCACTTACTGCTGCCTCAAGATCGCCTCTGCTCACCGGCGGCCTGTAATCAGCTAAGGACTCCGGAAGAATCCGAACAGCCTCACTCTTTTTCAGACTTGGCCCTAAGTA
>NZ_JBSREC010000003.1:0-5625 GCF_055145805.1 Methanomicrobium sp.
AGGAGTTCAGAAAGAGAGGAATCGGAAAGATGCTCTTTGATTTCTGCCGCAATGAGGCAAAAAGAAGAGGCTGCGGAAGGATTGACTGGACGGTTTTAACATGGAATGAGCCCTCGATAAAGTTTTATGAAAAACAGGGCGCAGAGAGGCAGGACTGGTATTTATACAGGCTGGATGAGGATAAGTTTGTTTAAATTGCTGTACCGGTAAGAAATCGCAAAGTAATTTGTATAGTAAACCTAAAGAAAATCTCGGTTATTGGAATTTTACATGGTTACCAGCAGAAAAAATATTGGGGAATGCCCTTTTTTGAAATGGGCGGGCGGAAAATCGCAGATACTTCCTGAGCTTGAAAAGAGGTTTCCTAGAGAGCTTACCGGAGATAACAAAGGCTTTATAAAAGGCTCCGTTAAAAACGGGGGGATATCCCGTTTTATTGAGCCTTTTATCGGTGGAGGTGCGGTCTATTTCAGGGTAAACAGCAGATACCGCCCTTCTGAGTGCCATATTTTTGACATAAATGAGGAGCTTGTCCTCTGTTACCGTGTGATTAAAGAGTCAGTCGAAGAGCTCATTGAAATTCTTGAAAATTTTGAAGACGAATACATCCCTCTTGAGAGTCTGGGCAGAAAGGAATACTATTACAAGATCAGATCGACCTTCAATGAGCAAAGGGCAGGATTTGACTATTCATCAACGGATGTAAAGGCTGTATTCCGAGTTGCAAAACTGATATTTTTGAACCGGACATGTTTTAATGGCCTTTACCGGGTGAACTCAAAGGGGGGATTTAATGTACCGATCGGGCAGTACAAAAATCCGAAAATTGCGATAAAAAATACTCTAATTCCGGCATCTTATGCACTTGAAAACACTGAAATTCACCATGATGACTTTGAATCTGCAGCATGTCTTGTCGATGAGAACACATTTTTATATTTTGATCCCCCGTACCGGCCGATAAACAAAACGTCAAAATTTAACAGCTATGCAAAGGACGGCTTTTTTGATTCCGATCAAAGAAGGCTTGCAGCGTTTTTCAGGGAATGCGATGAGAAATCCGCTAAAGTGATGCTGAGCAACTCTGACCCGAAGAACACAGATCCTGACGACAACTTCTTTGACGATCTCTATTCCGGTTTCAACATAGAAAGAGTGCCAGCAAGGAGAAACATCAATTCAAAAGGGAACGCCAGAGGGGAGATCAACGAGATTGTTGTCACTAACTATGAGACCGCAAAATGAGCCTGAAATTAGTTCATAGATCGGTTTTAATGACAATTGGTCTTTTTATAATGACATTTGGTGTTGCCCTCTCAACGAAAGCAGATCTGGGGACGACTCCGGTTTCCTGCATCCCTTATGTTTTGAGTCTTTCCTTTCCCTTAACGATGGGCACCTGGACTTTTATTATGAATGTGCTGTTTGTGGGAATACAGTACTTTCTGCTTAAAAGTGAATTTCAGTCATATCAGTGGTCACAGATACCGGTAATTTTTGTGTTCAGCGCATTTATTGACATTAATATGTATCTGGTTTCAGGTCTTTTGATATCCGGTTATCTGATACAGTGGATATTCTGTCTTTTAAGTTTTGTTTTCATTGCAATCGGAATCAGCCTGCTTTTAAAGGCAAATCTGATTATGATGGCAGGTGAGGCGCTTGTCCTTGTTATATCTCATGTAATTCACGCGGAATACGGGAGAATAAAAATATTTTTTGACTCGGCAATGGTTCTGGGGGCTGTAATTTTGTCATTTTCATTATTGGGAGGTCTCGAAGGCGTACGCGAGGGAACAGTAGCAGCAGCCCTGTGTGTCGGCATGATTGTACGCTTCATCATTCGGTTGCCCGGATTTAGTGCAAAGCCGCATGAGACGTGATTTTGGGTTTTATAGATTCCATATTCATGGGCAAGCCCGGTGAGATGCCGGATAAAAGTTTAAAATTTTTTTGCAACATCTGCAAAAGTATAAAAAATTAATTTATTTTTTTTGTAAAAACAACCCTGTCTGCTGATTTTTCAAAGAAATGATAGCCTGATCCCCCTTCTGCAATTACATCCAGAATTTCATCAGGCTTTGTAACTATATCTCCACCGAGAATATCAACACCTCTTCTAAAGAAAGCTTCTGGTAGCATGCTTGCGGTCGGTCCCATAACTATTATACGTGTTTTTTCACCGGCCAGTTTGAGTAAATTATCAAGTGTACTATTAATCAGGGTTGTTCCTGTAATTACCAGAAGACTGGCCTTTGGAACACATTCGTCTGTTCTTTCTGAGGGAATATAATACGGCATTTCATCGGGCTTGAGTGTTCTTGGATCTTTTTCTATAACATTAAACGGTTTTCCTCTTTTCTTCAGAACTTTTAGGAGGGGAGCAAGAGCTCCTATAACAACAACAAAGTCATCATCATAAACCTTGACAGTGTCCATCGCATCAATGCCTTTTGTTATCTCATAGTCCTGTGGTGGATATTCTCTCCAGCAGGTCTGTGAAAGGGCATTTATCACTGCTATGCCGAGAGCTTTTTTTATGGGTTTATCAGACAGGGCATAGTCAAAATATGATTCAAGTGGTATTTTAGTAAGTGATCCAGATGTTGGCATTGCTCTTGCCGAACTCGGGCAGCAGACAGCCTCGGGTATAGCCTTTACAGGCGTATAACACAGACCGCCGTCTCCGGTGTTTAGCTTAACCCCGGTAAAGAATATGCCGATAACTACTCTTTCCACTGAAATTCCGTTAAGTTTTTCACCGAGTTTTTTCCTGATATTTTCTATTGTTTCTTTTAGAATCGCATCTTTTTCCTGATCAACAGTTTTCAATTAAATCTCCTCCATATATTCATGACATTTTGCACTTGCAGCACATCTCTTCCGCATCTTTTTCCGGCTGAATTGTAGAACCTGTAAATACCGATAAATAAAGTGTTGAATCTCCGTATGCAGTGGGTATTCTGTCAGTTCCGATTATCTCAAAGCCTGTTTCTTTTAAAAAATCCTCAAATAAATCAGTGTGGCATAGGGGATGGCCAAAACTGATAAGTGATTTTTCGAGATCATTTATTGCACATCCTGTTTCAGGAATGCACCCCGGACTGCAGAACCAGTGATTAAGAACCAAAAGACCGCCAGTTTTAATAGATTCAGAGACTTTTTTCAGGATATCAGGCAGTTCATTTCTGAATTTATAAAGAAGATGGGACATTAAAACAATATCATAGTCTTTTCCCGTTATTTCAATAGTCATATCTCCGGCAACAGCTGATACCCTGTCCTCCATATCGTAACTTTTTATGTACTTTGATGTTAGTCCGGTTACATGAGGTTTGTCGAAGACTACAGCATTCAGATCCGGATTTTTCTGGCATAAGGAGATGGAATAAAGACCATGCCCTCCCCCTATGTCAAGCAGTTCTCTTGCATCTTTAAAACCGTCCCATTCTGAGATTCTGGCTGCAACCGCCTGAAATTCTCCACGAATTCCTCTCTGGGCAATATTATTTAAATGTCTTTCAGATGGTCCTTCTTCAAACCCTGCAATTCTTTCTTTTTGCTCTTTTATGTTTTCTGAAAGATTTTTCCATTTCGATGAATCATCTTTTAGTGAGAGTATTAGATCTCCCTGATAGAAAGTGCTCTTTGATAAAAGAAACTGATTTGAAAGATCTGTATTGGAATACAATCCTTCATTTTCTGATACAAGTTCCATGTCTTCAAGTGTAGCCAGAAAGCATCTTGTAAACATCCCATTGTAATTTAAGGATTTGGTAATCGTTTCCTTGTCTGCCGGACCGTTTTCATAAAGCCACTCAAAGATTTTTGTTTCAAGTGCCGTTGAAAGGACTGAGTAATATTTATACCCATTAATTATCTCATCAATTTTTCCAATCTCTTCACTGATTTTGAGATCAATGATGTTCTCTTTATTCCTGCTCATTTCAATCACCTAATTTTTGCAGGATAAGCATACTTCAGGATTCATAATATGCTCAATTTCATCATCTGTCAGGTTATATCCGTAAAATTCGTTGTAAAACGATCTTGTTTCGTTTTCAATGCTGACATCCTCAAATTTATCAGGATAGAGAGTCTTTGCAAGCCACATAATTCCAAGAGGAGTTTCAGGTGACGGTCTGTCCCACCAGAATGTTCCAATCGGGCATTCATAGAGTTCATTATCTTCAACGGCTTTTATACTCATGAGCTGGGGATTATTTTTCACATCTTCGATTGGTATATAAGACCCCTCGTTGCTGCTTATTATGATAACATCCGGATTCCAGTTGCAAAGCTCTTCTAAATTGATGTCTCTTAATGTCTCATTCTCAGCAACATTAATTCCGCCTGCGGCTGTGATAAACTCCTGTCCCCACCAGTTTCCTCCGTTTGTATGAATGGTATGACCGAGCATGTAATACACAGTCTTCTTCTGATCTTCAGGTATCAATGAAACTCTTTCCTGAATCATATTGAGTTTCTCGTTCCAGTAAGATACGAGTTCTGATGCTTCATCCTCTTTTCCAAGGACTTCTCCCATCATCTCAAATTCAAGAGGAAGTTTTTCCAGTGTGGCTTTTCCGGTAAGAACAGTGATTACGGGAATGCCGGTATTTTCTATCATTGCATTTCCGTCATTTGATGTAACACTGGCAATCACAATGTCAGGATTCAGCCTCATTATCTCTTCCACATTGACATCGTTAAAAGAGCCTGTGTCTGTAGTTTCACTGTACTGCGGTATGATTGTCAGAAGATTGTCCGATAAACACTTGTCTGGCTGACCTATAACCAAATTCTCAGCTCCAAGAACTGCAAGTTCATTACTTGCACCTCCACAGCAGGTGATTATCACACTCCTGACTTCTGAAGGAATTGCAACATCTTTGCCGGACATATCAGTTATGATTTTTGAACCTGTATTGTTGTTGGCCGGTTCAGAATTCGCCATAATTAATCCGGAACCCAATGCAACAACTATTATCACCAGTATTAAAGCTATACCAATAATTTTATTTTTGTCCATAGTATCACTGTGAAAATAGTCTAAAATATACCCCATATATACCATTGGTTATTTACATATATTTGTTAACTATATTTAGTTTACAAAAATTTGTAAAATTTATTTTTTCCAGAAGTTATGTAGTTTCCCACAAAAATTTGAAACAGTTTTAAGAATCCGGATGCTACAAAATGTAGCAAAAATCAAATCGGTTTTCCTGACTAAAATTTGAAAAAAATGTTTTGGATAACTTAGATCTTCTCAAATTTATTTGGTCAAAATTGCAAACTTAGGATATATCAATTAAATCGCATTTTTGGGGAATAAGTTTTAAGTATATTAGTTGAGTATTGAGTAGTATACTTATGTATCAACAAAAACCAAAATTTGTTAATCGGACAGGCGAACTGGAGTTTTTAAACAGACATTATAATTCTGAAAATCCGGAATTCATTATTATATATGGCAGAAGAAGGGTGGGCAAAACAACTCTTATCTTCAGATTTTTACAGGATAATCCCGGTTTTTATTTTATGGCCTCAGAAGAGGGAAGAACGGGAAACATTCGTGACTTTGCTGATGTTGCCGGAAATTATCTCAATGACCCTGATTTT
>NZ_JBSREC010000004.1:0-9492 GCF_055145805.1 Methanomicrobium sp.
TGAAAGGAGCAATAAAACATCTTAAAGATGAGGACGGAGTCAGAACAGAGATTGTCTGTGCAAACTGCGGTGCCCACCTGGGCCATGTATTCAAAGGTGAACATTTAACACCAAAAAACATAAGGCACTGCGTAAACTCAGTCTCTCTTTATTTTGTGCCTGAAAATAAGGTGGATTACAAAAGGGCTTTTTTTGCCGGCGGTTGCTTCTGGGGAGTGGAATACTGCTTCAGGGAAATAGAGGGTATTATTGAGACTTCGGTCGGTTACATGGGCGGAAGAACTCTCAACCCGACATATCCCGAAGTCTGCACAGGCAAAACCGGCCATGCAGAGACAGTCTTTGTATCTTATGATCCTATAAGACTGAGTTACGAAAAACTTGCAGAGCACTTTTTTGAGATGCATGATCCTACACAGACCGGCCGGCAGGGGCCTGATATCGGAAGCCAGTACAGATCGGCAATTTTCTATACAGATGAAGAGCAGAAGATAACAGCATTAAGACTGAAAGAAAGACTTGAAGAAAAGGGTCTTTTTATCACAACTGCAATTGAGGCGGCAGAGCATTTCTGGAGGGCTGAAGACTATCACCAGCAATATTTCAAAAACAAAGGGATAAAACACAGCTGCAACATGCCTGTCTTTAAGTGGAATGAACCTTAAAGACCATATCCTTTTATCCGGCGTAATATCAGTCAGATTTAATTATATCAAAAGTAATTTTAGATAATTCTCATGACTTTTTTTAAAAATGTCTATTCAGAATAGATCTTTTCAGGAATATCGATTCCAAACTTTGCTCCTTTCTCATAAATTCCTGTTTCATGGATTTCAAGGCCGGTGATTGACAAAATCTCTCTTATAAGAAATAAACCAAGACCTGTATTTTTCCCATAGCCCTGTTTGAATATGATTTCCTTCTCCTCATCCCTTATTCCGAGACCATTGTCTTCATATATGAGCCTTATCCCGTGAGGGATTTTTTCATAATATAATGATATTTCGGATATTTTTTCACCATGCCTGACCGAATTTTCAATCAGGTTGTAAAATACTTTCTCAAGAAGAGGGTCCGCAAATATTTTCAGATGACAACACCGGTTTACAATTTTTATCCCGTGCATATCAAGACTTTTTTCTGCCTTTTCTATCAGTTCTGCGACATTCTGCCATCCCGGGGCTGAAACTCCAACGTCCTGATAATCTCTTGTAAAGCAAATCTGGTGATATATCGTATCTGCTGCTTTTTTTTGTTTTTCAAGAAATACCTTCTGCTCTTCGTCTTCTGAAATATTTAGTGAAAGCTCAAGATATCCCTGAAGTACTGTCATCTGATTGAGAATGTCATGCCTTGTAATGCTGTTTAAAAGATTTATTTTTTTATTTGCCTCAATAAGGCTCTTTTCAGTAATCTTCTGATCAGTTACATTTGTTGAGACTACTGTAACAGCAATTACCTCATCAGTTGAAATATCCTTAACAGGACAGAATCTTCTTGTAAAGTGCAAATTTCCGGAAAGATACTCATCTTTTAATAATTCCCCTGTTTCAAAGACCTGCTTTACTATGCGTGAAAAGGTCTCGTTCTTTCCTTTTGGGTGAAATTCATCATAGCTTCTTCCGATGTATGTATCTTCACAGTTTATCCCGAGTCTTTGCATATGCTCTGTGTTAATTGAGAGATACCTGCAGTCTTCATCAACTATATATATGGAATCCTCAACAATTTCGCCTTCTGTTTTTGTTAACTCCTTTGAGATGACATTTGATGCAATTATTTTTTCGTCGTTTATACTTCTGACAGGACTGAATATCCTGACATATTTTTTATTGTCTTTTTCGTATATTTCCTCAATCTCTTCACCGGTTGAAAAGATCCTGCCAATCATGTCTGAGAATTTTTCGGATTCTTCAGGAGTATGAAAATCCTGATACTTTCTGCCCCTGTATATTTCACTTGTTTTGCTTATCCTATCAAGATGCTTTTTATTCATGAAAAGGTAACGGCATTCCCTATCCACCATATAGATTGAGTCATCCATGGACTCTATCAGGGACCTGTATTTTGCCTCATGAAAACTGTCATTATTCCTGCCCGATTTATGTTTTGCAGCCATGGAGATTATCTCCTCAAGTCTGTTTATCTGTTCAGGAAAATTCTGATTTTTAAGCAGAAAATAATCGACACCCTCATTTATGGCATCAGATGCAATTTTGTCCTGACATAAGCCGCTTAAAAGTATAAACGGGATTTCATTCCCGGAATCTCTCAATTTTCTGAGCAGTTCAGTACCGGTCATCCCGGGCATATTGTAATCCGAAATAATTGCATCAAAATCATATTCAGAGACTTTTTTTATTGCCTCATACGGAGAAGTGCAGCATTCAAGCTTAATATTCCGGTTATTTTTTTCAATAAGCCCCTCAAAAAGTTCCAGAACAACAGGCTCATCATCTACAACAAGGACAGATTTCAAAAGTTAACTCTCCGGATTTTTTTATTAAAGGTTCTGGTTACATTTTGATTTTTGCAGATATATATATTGAGTTTTTACAGTAATTTCCTAAATCAAAAAAAAATCAGGAGAATATCGGGACTGATAATAAAGATAATAATTTTAATATCTGATTCTGATTTCCCGTTTCTATAGAAAACCTATTCACGTTTTTTCAAAACCTTATTCCCTGCATCATTATAATACGGTTTTTTTCCGGAATCTGAATTTGAAATATTTAAAGAGCTCCATAATCAGGACTATTACGGATGCAAGACCAAGGAGAACTGCCCATGTCATAAAATCAACAGGGCCTATACTGAGCATATCCTGCATAAAAGGTGTCATCATGGCAATAATATGAATCCCCTGTGCAGCTAAAATTCCAAATATCAGGTAATAATTATTCTTAAACGGAATTTTGAATAATGACCTGTATTCCGACCTGCAATTCAAAGCATGGAAATTTTCCAGAAGAACCATCAAAAGAACCAGAACGCTTCTGGCAGAGAACTCATCCCATCCCTGTGCCATCAGCCAGAAATATGTGGAAAATGCAATAATGCCGATTACAACACCAGAAATTATTGTTTCCTGAATCATAAGCGGATTGAATACTCCTTCTTTTGGATCTCTGGGTTTACGTTTCATGGTCTCAGGTTCTCCCTTCTCAAACGCCAGTGCGACATCCTGTATACCGTTTGTTACAAGATTTAACCAGAGTAGCTGCACAGCAAGAAGAGGGAGAGGAAGTCCTGCAAAAAGAGCCAGTGTAAAAAGAATTATCTCGGCAAAACCGGTTGATATAAGCAGATATGTAACTTTTCTGATATTGTCATAGGCATATCTTCCTTCTTCAATGCCTGCCACAATTGATGAAAAATCATCATCCGTTATTATCATCGAAGCCGTGTCTTTTGCAACATCTGTTCCGGAACCCATTGCAACTCCGATATTTGCCTTTTTGAGTGCAGGTGCATCATTTACACCATCTCCGGTAACCGCAACAAAATGGCCGCTTTTAACCATAGTATCTACTATCTGAAGCTTTTGTACCGGACTTACACGGGCAAATATCCGGCCCAGCCGTACCTTTTCAAAGAACACAGGTAATGTAGAGGATTCAATCTCCTCAAGTGCTCCTCCCGTTACAACAGAGGACTCGGAATCTGCAAGACCAAGCTCTTTTCCTATTGCATATGCAGTATCAGGATGATCACCTGTTACCATTGCAACATCAACACCTGCATCCCTGCACATTGAGACAGCCTGCTTAACACCAGGTCGTAACGGATCAATAAAACCGGCAATACCAAGATATGTAAGTGAGGGGCTTACCTTTGAAAGTTCAAGACTATCTTTTGGCATCTCATTAATAGATCCTTCTGCAAATGCCAGGACACGGTAGCCTTTTTTTGCGAGCATCTGAAGATGCTCATCTGTTTTTTTACTATCAAGCGGCATATTGCCACCCAAAGTCTGAATATTTGAACAGTATTGGGATATTACCTCATATGCTCCCTTTACAGCGATTTTGATCTTACCGGACTCATCAGTATAATATACTGCAGAATACCTCTTTTCCGGTTCAAAAGGGACAGTCCCGTTTATCCGGATATTATTTTGAATTCTGTCAGGTTCAATGCCTGTTTTATAGGCAAATGAAAGAATTGCCACATCCATTGAATCGCCGTGATGAACCCACATCCCGTCATCTTTGTAAAGATTCCCTTCATTGCAGATTACACCTGTAACAGCAAGATTCTGTAAAAGACCATCCCGAAAGGAATCGGGAGTTTCTCCATTTAAACCGGTTACTATTCCCTCTCCGGTATATCCGGCGCCGAAAACCTCATAAACACTGCCCTCAGGAAGAATTATTCTTTTTACAGTCTGTTCGTTTACTGTGAGTGTTCCGGTCTTATCGGTTGCAATCATTGTACAGCTTCCAAGACTTTCAACTGCAGCAAGGCGCCTTACAATAACATTTCTTTTTCCCATCCTGGTTGTTGCGATTGATAAGGCAACCGTGATTGCAACAGGAAGACCTTCCGGTATGGCAGAAACAGAAAGGGCAACCGCAAAAAAGAATACTTCTGTTGCAGGAGTGCCTTTTGAAAGCATTATAACTGACATAAAGAGACATGAAACAATTACCAGAATTCCAATATCGCGGGAAAACTTCTCCATTCTTATAAGAAGCGGAGGTTTTGTAATACCGGCAGTTGCAACAGCCTTTGCGATTTTTCCTACTTCGGTCCCGGACCCTGTAGCAGTGACAACTCCGACACCCCTTCCATTCAAAACAGTCGTCCCGCCAAAAGCCATGTTTTTCATATCACTTAGGGGAATTTTGCCTTCCAGTACGGTTAATTTCTTTCCAACCGCAACTGATTCACCTGTAAGAAGCGACTCGTCAATACTCAGGTTAGCTTCATGTATTAAACGAAGATCTGCAGGTACCCGGCTGCCTGACTCAAGCATTACCAGATCACCCGGGACCAGATCAACAGCGTTTATGTATAATTCTTTTTTACCTCTCTGAACAGTTGTTGTAAAAGAAAGCAGGCTCTGAAGTCTGCTTGCGCTTTTTTCAGCCTTCCATTCCTGTGCCATTCCAATAACAGCATTCAGAATCACGACTGCAAGGATGAAAAATCCGTCTTTGTAATCATGCAGAAGAAAAGATACAAGGGCGGCAATAAGAAGAATATAAATCAGAGGGCTTTTAAACTGATGAAGAAAAACGACGAGTATCCCGGGAGGTTTTTTAACCGGCAGACTGTTGGGGCCGTATTGCAAAAGCCGCTTTGCTGCCTCTTCCGGCAAAAGACCGTGAGAACCTGTCCTTAGTTTGTCATAAACATCCTCAATAGGAAGAGAATGCCAGAAAATTCGGGGTTGTTTCTCTGATTCATTCATCTTTGATATATTTTAATCAGGGATTATGACTTCAATAATGTTTTGTTGCCGGAAAAACCGGCATATTGAATATAAGATCTCTTCTGCCATATCCCTTAAAGGACGGCAATAATCATTATAGCCCCTTTGAGCCCCATTCACTCTGTAAAAAGGCGTATACAAAGGATGTGCGGACTCTTTTATTTCATAAATCCAAAATCCGGCAAGGGGGTGTATTTCAGATATAAAAAGAAGAATTATCCTTTGAGACCTTCGGCCTTCACGCTTTATGTTATACTGGTGCCTCTGATACCTTTAGGTTTTTATCGTTTTTCCTAATAATACCAATCTTTTTCTTTTTTACCTGCAGATATTATGTAGATTTATGCACCAAAATGAATGCGAAGATTATCTTGAAGGAATAATAAATCACTCATTCGGAATAATTACGCCGGATTCCCTCAAAAAATTTTCAGAGGTTTTTGAGAAGAATCCTTCGGATATAGAAGAGGACTTATCTGAACTTGAGAGACTTGGATATATAAAAATCGGGGAAGACAAAACAATAACCCTCACAGACGAGGGAAGAAGAACAGGAGAATGCATAATTAAAAAGCATCGTGTTCTGGAATATTTTTTAACAGAAATGCTTGGTATGGAGCCTGATGCCGCCTCAAAGGAAGCATGCACACTTGAACACGGCGCATCCGATGATACAATAAAACGTCTCCAAAATTACCTGGGCGGCCCGGGGAGATGCAGAAGACAGAGAAAAGAGCATGGAATTTTCAATCAAACAAAAAATTGTACAGGAAATCCTCTCACAACATTTTCTGAAGATGATAAAGTAAAGATACTCTGTACAAAAGGGGGCCCCGGCCGCACAAACAGACTCCATGATCTCGGAGTGATACCCGGAGAAATAATAGAGATAAACCGAAGACTCTCAAACGGTGCGATGGTTGTTACAATTAAATCCTGCGAGGTTGCGTTAAGCCCTGAGATCGCATCTTCGGTCTTTGCAGAGAAGATTTAATAAATATAATAAGGAGGACTTTTTTTGAAATTCGGTCTTATCGGAAATCCTAATGTAGGAAAATCCCTTATTTTCAACAATCTTACCGGAATCGGCGTTGAAATCTCAAATTTTCCCGGAACAACAGTTGATATGTTCTCCGGAAACGTCTGCTATCAGCGTGAGAAGTTTGAGATCGTCGATTTTCCGGGAGTTTATTCACTTGACGGACTCTCTGAGGAGGAAGCCGAAGTCCGCAGGTGCCTGTTAAAAAAAGATGTGGACGTCCTTATCGCAGTACTTGACGCAACACACCTTGAGAGAAACCTCTACCTCCTGTTACAGATAGCCGAGTTTGAGATTCCAACAGTTGTCGTCTTAAACATGATGGACGAAGCCGAAAAGTCAGGGCTTTTTATTGATACAGATAGGCTTTCTGAGATATTCAGGTGTGAATTTTTAAAAACAGCTGCAATCGAAGGGCGTAATATTGAAAAGATTATCCCTTCGGCTCTTGAGAAGTCATGCATTCCGGAACACAGAGTGCCCTATGATAAATCAGTAGAAGCAGCAGTAAGAAGCCTTCAGAAGATTAGCGGATGCCAAAGGCTTGATGCTCTTTTTGCGATCCTGGGAACAGGCACCGATGCCGAACTTCTGGAGTCTGCAAAGACAATAAATGCCGAGATTGAAGAGCAGCACAGAATGTCAGTCCACCAGATAATTGCCGCAAACAGGCATAATGATGCAAAAAAGATAGCCGCAGAGGTGACAACGAAGGGAGATTTGGCAGTTAAAGGAAATATTGACAGACTTCTTACAAGAACAATTCCCGGTCTGCCGATTATGGCTGTTGTTTTAATATCAACACTTCTCTGCGTCTTTTTAATAGGATCTTTTCTGGAAGAAATTCTGGTCGGGGTTTTTGATGAATTTTTAATTGCACCAATGTATAATCTCGGACTTTCGCCATTCTGGGAGCAGATTGCATTCTCTTTTCTGATCGCAATAGAGGCCGGACTTGGGATTGCATTTCCGTTCGTCTTCGTATTCTATATGATAGTCTCAGTCCTTGAAGATACAGGATACATGACAAGGGCCGCATTTCTTGCAGACAGGGCAATGCACAAAGTCGGAATGCACGGACAGGCACTAATACCGATGGTTCTCGGATTCGGGTGCAATGTCCCTGCAATAATGAGTATCCGGCAGCTTTCAAAAAGAGAGAAGGTTATTGCATCATTTCTGATTACAATGATTCCGTGTTCGGCAAGAACTGTGATAATCGCCGGAATCGTCGCTGTCTTTATCGGAATTGCAGCAGCCCTTTCAATATATCTGATAATATTTGTTTTGATAATTATTACAGGACTTATTCTGACAAGATTTGCTCCCGGAGATCAGTTCGGAATGATCCTTGAGATGGTCCCGATGCGAAGACCAGGGTTAAAGCAGACTCTGCAGAGGGCATGGCTTCGTATGAAAGAGTTTTTGTTTATCGCAATGCCGCTATTGCTTATAAGCAGTGTTTTTCTGGGAGTCTTACAGTATACTGGAATAATACAGGCATTTCAGGATATATTCGCACCTGTAATGCTCTCTGTGCTTGGTCTTCCCGATTATGCTTCAACATCCCTGCTCTTCGGTATTTTAAGAAAGGAGATGGCATTTGAGACACTTGCAATACTTGCGGGAACAGCAGATCTCGGTTCTGTTATGACTGCCGCACAGCTCTATATATTTGCGGTTGTAAGTGTCCTTTTTGTTCCCTGCATATCAACAATAGCAGTTTTATACAGGGAGATGGGGCTAAAAATTGCAGCAATGGTATCATTTTATACTCTCTTTCTGGGAATTTTTGTTGGAGCAGTTCTGAATATGATAATTTAGCTGTATTAAGATTAAAAAACCAAAAACAAAGGAGAAAATCCGGAGTGGAGTCCAAAATTTTATTCCCGCCCGGCTTATATCTTCCAAATATTATTTAGCAGCAAACATTTTTTCAATAAATAAATCAGAAGATTAATATTATTTCTTCGCACCACTGATCAATATGAAACTGCCCAGAGGCAGATTTGAACGTTTTGTTCGTGATGTGGCAATTGAGGATGTTTTAGGTGAACTTGGGGAGAAAAGATTTACAGGCTCATGTTCAGGAATGTTCGGAGAAATTCAGGGTGAACTTGTATTTGACAATGGAGAGATAATTCTCGCAGAGTCCCGTAAAGTCTCAGGAATAAAAGCTCTTTTTCAGATTTATTCCTCACCAGAAAGTTTGGCAGCAACAGAGATTTCGGTTTACAGTGAGCCGCAGATTAAACTTGCAAAAGAGTTTAATCCAAAATCTGCAATAAGCCGGGAAGATTACATATCGGCACTCCCGTCATTTTCAGCCGGCATTTTGCCTGAAGAAAAAGGGCAGAAGACAGAAGAAAAGCCTGCTTCAGATATGAAAAAAACTGAAGAAAACGAGTCTGATCCGAAATCTCCGGTTATAAAATCCGAAGAAAAACAGAATTATGAGGATGATCTCATTTTATTAATCGATCAGTCAGAGATAGACTCTATAAACAGGGAATTCAAAAAAAGTGCAAAAGACATTTTGAAGAAAATAAATCTCGATCATCTGATTAAAAGTGAAGAATCAAACGAGGAGGAAAAATGACCGTTGATACAGTAATATATGGAAATCTTATACTTACAGCTATTGCTGCAATTCTGCTTTTAATATTCATAACGAATATTTTTATCCTGCTTCATCTGAAAAGAGAGGCACCTGTTGGAAATACGGATAACAAAAAGATAACAGAACCAAAAGAGAAAAAGCCAGTTGTAAAAGCCAAAAATGAGAAAAAAGCAGAGCCGGCAGAGGAGATAACCGAACCATCAAAGCTGTACAAAGCCAATTCAATCGAAAAGAATTTAATCGAACTTTTCGGGCATTATAATCTGAACTCTTTTACAATGGCAACATCCGACGGGCTTGTAATAAGTTCAACCGACCCTGATGCTGAGAAGGATGCTGCTAATTACAGCTACCTCTATTTCCAGGGAAAGCAGCCGGAATCTTTGAATGTGA
>NZ_JBSREC010000005.1:0-33541 GCF_055145805.1 Methanomicrobium sp.
GAGGGTTGTGTTCAACCCTTGCATCCTTAACAACAAAAAGCTTGTAATTATGTGATATTTCATAGCTGAAAACAGCATCTTCATAGTATGCCCAGCCTTTTAGAAATTCATCATATTTATGGTTTTCAAGAATTTCACACCGCCAGATTGTCGCTCCGCCACATAACCACTCTACACTCAAATTTTCTTTGAGTGGTTCATAGGATGTACAAAAACCAGATTTTAGCACTTTTCCTCTTTTTTTGCTGTCCACCATAAATGGAATGGATATATATTTTCTTAAAGGGTGAATTTTTGGGTTATTTATAATGTTAAAAGAAGTCCCACCTACATCTTCACCACAACTCTCCCAAAAATGCAATAGCTTTTCAACAGCATCTTCTCCAAGAACAATATCATCATCAAGATATCCCGCCAGGGTAATATCCTTGTTCAAAAGTTTGATTCCTTCATTTTTCTGACGTGTCAAGGAAGGCGGATTTACATAGGCATAGTCAACTTTAAAAGGATAATTCTTAAAAAATATCTCTCCCATTGGCTCGTCACTACCATCAACCACAATTATCTGGCTTATCGTTTCCTTTTGTGCCGTAATACTTTCCATTAATTCAGACAGGCAATTAATTCGATTTCTGGTTGGAATGATGAGGGCTAGTTTATTGCTATATTTTTCAGGCATAATTCTGAATTTTACTTTAATTTATTAGTTATATTTTTAATTAAAAATACTTAAACACTCTTTTTACGATAAATTTTAGATGTAGAGGTTGTCCAACAACACTTCAACTTGTTGGACAGATCTTATCAAAGATCCCATATATGGTGCAAAATAATCCATTGAAATCGAAAAAAGTTATAAATCAATCATGTTCAGTCTAATTTTCCCGATTCAATTCATGAAAAAAGCTTGGAATTTCATAGCCCAGGCTCTTTAATACAGGCTAAAATCACTATTTATTAAGATTATACGTATTTCCTAAAGCAGTTCAAATCTTCAAATTTCAGTTGTGTGTGAGCAAGCATGAGTACTGATATGCCACAAATTTCATCAAAGTGTAAAGATTCTTGCTTTGATTTGTTATTTCACGAATATCAAAATCTACGGTATTTTTGATATGGCTGTGTTTTCTTTCAGAGTTTGATCTGGTTCTACATTTCATATCAAAATCAGGATCAAGAATATTTTGGTTTCGGAAGTACATTCCAACCTTTTCAGGTTGTCCATTCTCATAAAGAAATTTCAACTTAGTTTCAATTTTATCATGAACATCTGCACCAGTCTTCCACATTTTGTTTATCTGTTTATTTATTCCCTGAATTGTGCCTTCTTCGTGCAGAACTGCATTTTCCCGCATTTGAATCAATGGATGAACATTGAAATAATTCCAGATATGCGCATGAATCGAGAATGAATCATATCCTCCATCCAGTATTGCAGAACTTACGGGGATTTTTTATCCTCAGTCATTTTCAATAACGGCAAAACATAATTTCCATCATAACTGTTCCCTGACGAATGTATCATTAGCAAAGGATAATCTCCCCAATGCAGGATATGAGCCTTATCCATCTTGATGTTGTAATGTTCATTGAAATCTGTATATTTGTCATATCTGGATGCTTCAAGCGGAGTTGAATCAATGATAATTTCCTGTTTTTCATTTTTTGATTTTACAATATGATTAGCTATTCTGATCATAAGATCGTTGAAACCTTCTGCCCCCAGGCGTTCTTTTATAAAGTGATGTAGGGCAGATGCTGAGGGAATTAGATATTCACCATTAATTATTGGAATTTTCAGATAATGACAATCATCATCTATAAGAGAATTCACAGTTTTTCTGAATGACATTTTTCAAAATGCTTTCAAAACAGTAAGTCTAATCATTAATCCTACATTGAAATGGAAACGATTCTCATCTGAGTAATATGATTCTTCAATGTGTTTTTCTATAACAAAGAGATCAAGTAAGGACAGGAGGAATGGTATTGGCGTGCCTTCCTCCACAAAACCGTCCAGGAATCTGCTTTTACAGTCTTCTTCAAATGAGACCATATCTCCTGTTTTCAGGGTATTTAAAGGTACCGAGAGATGTCTTGAAAAATGGGACGGACTAATTTTAGAGTTAATTTTATATGCAAAAAGGCTGGTTGGACAATCTCGATATATGATTCAGGAAGAGGATATTTTATGAATTCCCACAACATAATTTTTATTTTCAATTCAATACATATACCTTATATTTATGAGTGAATTACCAGAGACAATTTCATTTTTTATCCGAAACATACCCGGATATCCCGGGATAACAATTCGAAATGCATTCTATAAACACATGTTTGTTTTATTTGGAAAATCCAACTCTTTTCTTACAGGCGTTCAGATAAAAGGTTATAAAAACATATCAATTGGATCCAACGTCAACATAGGACTTAATAATCAATTATACTGTTCAAACAATCCAGGAGGACTTGTTATAGGCAGTAATGTTTTCACAAACTCAAACGTTATGATAAATTCCGACTGCGGCGGAAGTATTGTCATTAAAGATAATGTTCTTATAGGACCCAATGTTGTAATTCGTTCAGCAGATCACAAATTCTCACTAAAGGAAATCCAGATACAAAAACAAGGACATACAGGAGGGGAAATTATAATTGAAGATGATGTCTGGATTGGGGCAAATGCCATTATTCTAAAAGGTATAACTATCCATAAAGGTGCAGTGATTGGCGCTGGTGCAGTTGTAACAAAAGATGTTGGAGAATATCAGGTCGTTGGCGGAGTTCCGGCAAAAACAATTTCTTACAGAAAATAAATACTTCTCATGGAATTTTTTTGCAACCTCTGCAATAAAGATACTGACTTTAATTACTTACATGATTACCCCAATCAACACAGGATATTTGAAAATCTCAAATTATACAAATGTAAGGAATGCGGGATAGTATTTGCTATGCCATATCCAACTGAAAAGGACCTTGATTATTATTATAAAGAAATATGGGACACTTCTGACGACGTGAACATTGTTTATGAAATTCAGGCATTTGAAAGAGTAAAATATATTCATAGATTCATAGGTGACAGAGATAATCTTAAGATTCTTGATATCGGAAGCGGACATGGAATTCTTTTCGATTCATTTAATGAAATGTATAATAATATTGAGTTTTATGCAACGGAACTAAACCCTGATAACCAAAATAGGTTAGAAAAAAAAGGAATTAAAGTATCTAAAAGTATTAATAATTTTAAGAACAAAAAATTTGATATAATCTGTTTGTGCTCAGTTCTTGAGCATCTGACAAAACCTTATGAATTTCTCAATGAAGCTATTGAGCTTCTCAATGAAAAAGGGTACCTCTTTCTGGATCTCCCCGACAGAGATTATATATTTAAACCTGTTCTTGATCCTCATGTCGGTTTTTACTCTAGGGAAAGTCTTCAATATCTTGCAGAAAAACTGAGTCTCAGCATAATAGATATAAATGGTTACGGAAGGGATCATGAATCATTAATAAAGGAATTTATGAATACAAATAAAGTAAAAACTCTTAAATATAAAATAATTAATGAACTCACAAAGAATGTATTCAGACTGAAATATCATAATTCTTTAAATTGGGAAAAGAAATATTTATATGAATACCTGAAAATATGCGAAGAAGGCGATTCCCGCTGGTGGATTCACGGAATATTTCAAAAACAAGAGAAATGAGGTAGATTCATTTTTTTATTTTAATTTCCGATAAATAAAGATAAGAGCACATGAAACAAAACTTAAACAACTATGGTAGAATCAATAAATAATTCAGTACCATATAAAGCAGGAATTGTTGGATATGGCTATATGGGTCAAATCAGAAAAAGGATTTTAAACAGTATAGATAAAGATAAAGTCAAATTGACAGGAATCTGTGATGAACATATTGATTCGATCACTAATCTGGAAAGAGAAGGTATCACAATATTCAAAAATGCAGATGATCTTATCAATTCAGGTGTCGATATGGTTTTCGTATGCACACCAAATTCTGTTTCCCCCGAAATTGTAATAAAGAGCTTGAAATCAGGAAAACACGTTTTTTGTGAGAAACCCCCAGGTAAAAATCTTGAAGATATCTTAAATATGATAACCGAGGAGAGAAAACATCCTCATCTAAAACTTATGTTTGGATTTAACCACAGATATCATCCGGGAATAATTGAAGCAAAAAAGATTGTCGAAAGTAAAAAATTTGGCAATATTCTTTTTATTAAAGGAACTTATGGAAAATCCGGAGGCAAAAGTTACCTCTCTTCATGGAGAAATAATAAAGAAATATCAGGGGGAGGAATACTTATTGATCAGGGCATCCATATGCTGGATCTATTCAGATACTTCTGCGGGGACTTTTCGGATGTCTCGGGTTATCTTTCTAAAATGTACTGGAAAACAGATGTAGAAGACAATGCATTTGTATTTTTAAGAAATCATGGAGGACAGGTTGCAACCCTCCACTCATCTGCAACACTGTGGAAACACTCCTTTAAAATTGAAATTTTTCTTAATGATGCTTATCTCATAGTTTCAGGTCTTTTATCAAAAACAGGAAGTTATGGAAGAGAAACTCTGACAATAGGAAGAAGACAATTTGAAGATGAATCATTTGCACTTGGAAATCCAAGTGAACAGATGGTTTATTTTGATCAGGATTTGTCATGGACAATTGAGGTCGAAAATTTTATTAAAGCAATCATTGAAGATAAACATGTTGAGAACAGTTCATCGGAAGATGCCTATAAAGTGATGGAAATTATTGACAAAGTGTATTCCAAAGAAGAGATCATTGGAAATATTTCAACACTAAACAGGGATAAATAATGAGAAATGTTGTAATAAAGGATATAGGGCATGAATTCGACTTCAAACCTATGGGACTGATAAATGAATACATCAAAAAAACAGAGGATGATTTTAAAGCAGAAATGGATGATAAAAAAGGATGCCTAAATCAACGCCTGTGCCCTGCCTGCAATTCAAATAAATTCGAATATACATTCAGCAAATTTGATTTTGACTATGTCGAGTGCAAAAATTGCAGAAGCGTTTTTCTAAATCCCTGCCCGAATAATGACCTCATAAAAGAGCATTATCTGAATTCAGATTCAAGTTATTTCTGGCAGGAAAAACTTGCAAAACGGACTAAAGAAAACAGGATCAAAAAAATATACAAACCTGAACTTGAATGGATCCTGTCTATATGCGACGAATATATTACAAAAAAACGAAAAATGGGCATATTCAATCCAAAAAGCTCTATTCTTGCAGACTGCCTTATAAAAGATGACAATTTTAGTGAGAAATATCTTGTTAGTCCCTACTTCAACATTCCTAAATTTGGAGATGAAAAAATGATGGAACAATCATTTTCGTCAATCGAAGAATTTGCGAATTCTGGCAAAAAAATTAATATTGCAATAATTTTTGAAGTTATTGATAGTCTTTATAATATTGACGTCTTTTTCTCCGCCTTAAATAAAATCCTTGAAGAAGGATCAATAGTATTTCTTACTACGATTTCAATAAGCGGATTTGATCTACAGATTTTACGTGGCAGTTCAAGAAATATATTCCCTCCGGACAGACTAAATACACTTTCCAGAAAGGGGATGAATATCCTTTTTGAACGTCACGGATTCAAACCAATTGAGTATAGCACCCCTGGAATTCTTGATTTTAATAATGTTGAAGAAGAATACAAATCAAACCCTGATGCAGATATACCGGGATTTGTCAGGGAAATGATTGAAAAGAATGATGAACAGATGAAACAGGATTTTCAGAATTTCCTGCAGATAAACAAATTAAGTTCTTTTGTTAGAGTAGTTCTTAAAAAAATGGAGTGATAAAATGCAGCATGCAAAAAAATACATGGAAGAAGTTGAAGAGATAGCCAGACAGATTAATTTGACAGATATTGAAAAAATAACTGAAATACTTATTAATACTAAAAAAGATGGAGGACGGCTCTTTTTTATTGGAGTAGGTGGAAGTGCAGGCAATTGTTCACATGCAGTAAATGATTTCAGAAAACTTGCAGGTATTGAAACATACACACCTGTAGACAATGTATCTGAGCTTACAGCACGAACAAATGACGAGGGATGGGATACGGTATTTTCTGAATGGATGAAAATCAGCAGGATCAATTCAAAAGACACCTTATTCGTGCTCTCAGTCGGAGGGGGGGATTTGGAAAGAAATGTGAGCGCAAACATTGTAAAGGCAATAGATTACGCAAAATTAAAAGACGCACATGTTATTGGAATCCTTGGAAAGGATACGGGATACACTGCTAAAACTGCTGATGCAAGAGTTATAATTCCGGCAGTCAACCCCAATAATATAACACCTCACTCTGAATCCTACCAGGGAGTAATACTTCACCTGCTTGCATCTGATCCAAGGTTAAAGGAAATAGATAATAAATGGGAATCACTGGAAAAGGAGAATAATTAACTATATTAAATCACTAATGATAAAAAGAGGAAAAATATGACTATTTTTTTAGATACCGGAAATATAGAAGAAATTGAACAATTCCTTGATATGGGACTAATAAGGGGTGTTACCACCAATCCCTCAATATTGGTTAAATGCGGAGTAAAAGGCGGAGAAGAAGCCATAAAGAAATGCACAGTTGATATAGCAAAATTGATTGATCCTTATCCACTCTCTGTTGAAGTCACAACAAATGATTATCAGGATATGATATCACAGGCTGTTGAATATTCCCAGTGGGCAGACAATATTAATGTAAAAATTACAATTCACGGACCAAACGGCGAACTTGACAATTTAAAGGCAATAAACCAGCTAGAAAACAAGCACGATATCAGGATTAACGCCACGGCCATTATGAGTGCCCAACAGTGTCTTATGGCATCCCTTGCCGGTGCAACATACGTATCACTTTTCGGCGGGAGGGTCAACAATATGGGATACAACTGCTGTGAAGAAATAACAAAAACAAGACAGCTTATTGACAGACATTCACTTGATTCAAAACTTATTATCGGCTCAATAAGAGAAGGTTTGAATGTTGTAGAATGGCTGAATGCAGGTGCTGATATAATTACTGCAACACCAGATATCCTCAGAAACCTTATTGTGCATCCTTATTCCAAAGAAACAGTCCAAATGTTCTTAAACGATGCCAAAAAGTTATAATTCAAGTTTACCATGAAAGATATTGCGGAACCCAGAAGAGAGCTGAAGCAAAAGTTTGTTTCGGGAAAAAGAATTTCCGGGGGATGGACATCAATAGGACACCCTATAATAACCGAAATAATGGCAAAGTCCGGTGTTGATTTTATAGGAATTGACATCGAACACAGTACAATTAGCCAGGAACAATCCCAAAGAATAATTGCAGCATGCCATCAAAATGGTGTAGTATGCCTTCCCAGAATTGCATCACATAATATGGAGATGATAAAAAGACTGCTTGATTCTGGTGCGGACGGAATAATAGTCCCAATGATCAACAGCTCAGAAGAGGTTGACAATATTGTCAAATGGACTAAATTTACTCCTATAGGAAACAGGAGTTATGGAATCTCCAGAGCACAGGGATACGGATTCGATTTTGAAGATTACTGTTTGACATGGAATGATACATCCATAATAATAGTACAGATAGAATCCATTGAGAGTGTTGAAAATATTGATTCAATTCTCTCTAATCCTTATATTGACGGAGCTATGATAGGTCCATACGACATGTCAGGATCACTTGGAATTCCAGGGAAAATTGAAGACCCAAAAGTGGTTGAAGCAGGAAAAAAAGTTATAGAAGCCTGCCTGAAATACAAAAAAGGTTGTGGCACCCAGCTGGTCGAACCTGACGAAGAAAACATTGAAGAAGCATTTTCAAATGGCTTTTCTTTCGTTGTAATGGCTTCTGATGTGTTTATTTTATGGAAATGGGGAGAGAAAACTCGCAGACTAATTAAAGAGTGTATTTCCAAAAAATGAAAACAATAAAAACCATTATTCTAGATTTTGATGGCGTTATCGTCGAATCTGATAATATCAAACACAAAGCCTTTTCTGAAATATTTTCTGCATATCCTGAATATCAGGATGAAATTATGGAGTATCACTACTCCCACAATGCTGTTGACAGATACAGCAAATTCCGCCACATTATGCTGGAGATTATGAAAACTGAATACAATGAAACCCTTTTTATGAAATGGTCTGAGAAATTTAGGGAACTTACTAAAAATAAAATTGTAAACTGCCCCCTTGTTCCAGGAGCAAAGGATTTTCTTGATTACTTCTCCGAAATAACCGAACTTCATCTTGCTTCTGCAACCCCTTCTGAAGATCTTTCATATATACTGATAAAGAGAGGACTTTTAAAGTACTTTATATCAATAAACGGATCAGAGAGACCAAAGACAGAAATAATGAAGAGAATTGCAATTTCCAAAAACATTGTCCCTACAGAGATACTTTACATCGGCGATAGTCCGGAAGATCTTCAAACAGCAGAACAATTTGGATGTGAGTTTATCGGAAGACAAAGAGCATACGATTTTAAAAATGCGGGTATTACCAGTTTTTTAGATTTGTATGAGATAAAAGGATATATTCTTAAAAATTATATAATTGAAAATGTGTGATCGTAATGAGTTATCTTGAAGAATTATTTAATCTCGAAGGAAAGGTTGCGGCAGTAATTGGCGCAGGTGGACATCTTTGCGGCGAAATGGCAAGATCACTTGCAAAAGCCGGAGTCATAGTTGCAGTTATCGACAGAAAAAATGAGGATGCACAGAGAACCGTAGATCAGATAATCTCAGGAGGTGGCATTGCAGAAGCGTTTGAACTTGAGGTCACTGACAAAGAAAATCATACTCATGTCCTGGAAAAAATTCTGGATTCATTCGGAGATCTTGATATCCTCATTAATGGTGCGGGAATTAATGCGCCAACGCCTTTTTTTGACATCAGTCTTGATGAATGGCATTCAATAATTGATGTTCACACCACTGGAACGTTACTTGGTTGCCAGGTCTTTGGCAGGTATATGGTAGAGCATAAAAAAGGTTCAATAATCAACATGTCCTCAGCATCAGCAGGCCCGCCACTTTCTAAAGCTTTTACATATTCTGTTGCAAAAGCAGGCATCAAAAATCTTACCCAGAACCTCGCAAGGGAATGGGCTCCAAATAATGTCAGAGTAAATGCACTAAGGCCCGGTTTTTTTCCTACGGACTGGAGCAGGAAACATTTCATCGATAAACAACGAAACGATGCAATTCTCGGACACACGCCTATGAAACGTTATGGTAAACCTGAAGAACTTACAGGTGCTGTTCTTTGGCTCTGCTCTGACGCCTCTTCTTTTGTAACAGGAGCTGAGATTAAGGTTGACGGTGGTTTTTCTGCCATGACAATATAAAAAAAGAGGATGCAAATATGGATGATAAAAAAATAGTTGTAATTACAGGCGGCAATAAGGGAATAGGTAAGGAAATAGCCCGATATTTTCACAAAAAGGGATATCAGATATTTATAGGGGCCAGAACAGACAACGGTTTTGCAGAAGAACTGGGAGGATGCACCTATTTTGTAAAAACCGATGTGACAAAGGAGCAGGATATAAAAGGACTTGTTAAGTTTGCAATTGAAAAATCGGGAGAAATAGATGTGTTCATTAATTGTGCAGGTTTTTCTAAATGGAGCCCTGTAGAAGAAGTTGATGAGGACTTCTGGAACAAAATGATAGATACTAATCTCAAAGGAACTTTCTTTGGATGCAAAATTGCGGCAAAATACCTAAAAAGCGGGGGTTCAATCATTAACCTCTCAAGTCTTGCAGGAAAAAGAGGAAGTGCAAATAATTCGGTATACTGCGCATCAAAGTTCGGTGTTACAGGCATTACACAGGCCCTTGCAAAAGAGCTTGGAAAAAAAAATATCAGGGTAAATGCAGTCTGCCCTGTATATATCCTTACAGAAGGGCTGATTGAAGCTCTAAAGGAACCGTGTTCTCCTGCAGGTGGTATGGATTCACAAATATATCTGGAGTCCTTTACATCCTGCAATTCAGCTCTTAAAAGACTTCCAACAGCCGAAGAAGTTGCTAAAATGTGCTTTTTCCTGGCTTCAGAAGAAGCATCGGCCATTACAGGACAATGTATAAATGTCGATTGTGGGGTGCATCCCCAATGAGAAAAACAGCAGCAGTCATTCCTGCAAGAATGGCAGCTTCAAGATTTCCCGGAAAACCACTTACAGATATTCTTGGAATGCCAATGATAGAACATGTCAGAAGACGTGTTCTGCTCAGCAATAAATTTGATGAAGTATGGGTTGCCACATGCGATGAAGAAATATTCTCAATTGTTGAAGATAACGGTGGAAAAGCTGTAATGACATCTGACAGTCATGAAAGATGCACTGATAGGGTTGAAGAGGCTGCAAGGAATATTGATGCAGACATAATCGGGATAATCCAGGGGGATGAACCCCTTATTATTCCCGAATTTATTGAAAATCTTATGGACACCATGACTTCCGATGAAAATGTTTACTGTGCAAATATTATTTCAGAGATTGAAAATCCACTTGATCTGAAAAATACTGATGTCGTGAAAGCCATTGTAAATCTCAGAGATGAGATCATGTACTTTTCAAGAGCACAGATTCCCTATTTCCGTGATACAAGCAGTTATACCTGCTTCAGACAGACCGGAATTTCAGCATTTACATCAAAATTCCTTAACACCTACACAAAAACATCACAATCGCCGTTGGAAAAGGCAGAATCTGTTGATTTCCTAAGAATTCTTGAAAACGGGTATAAAATAAAGGCTGTAAAGACAAAATTCAGTACATACGGGGTGGATAGAAAGGAAGATGTGAAAATAATCGAACAAATCCTTAAAAATGACAGCATGCAGAACGAGTACTATAAAAGGACTCTCGAATTATGAAAAAAATTCTTGTAGCTCTCCAAACCTTTGGAGAGTTTGGTGAAGAACCGAAAAAAATGCTTCAGGATTCGGGATATGAAATAATTTACAACAATCTGGGACACAGGCTTGTAAAAGAAGAAATTATAGAGCTTGGAAAGGAATGTTCCGGAGTTATCGCAGGGGTTGAACCCTATGACAAGAATGTCCTGGAAAATCTTTCTTTTCTCAAATGCATAAGCAGGTGTGGAGTTGGCACTGATAACATTGACAAAAAACATGCAGAAGAAAAAGAAATCTCAATACTCAATACCCCCGATGTTGTAATCAATCCTGTTGCAGAGATGACTGTTGCAATGATTTTCGATCTCTGCAGAAAACTGACATATCATACACAGATGGTAAAAGCAGGCAGGTGGAAAGATAAAAAAGCAGGATGCCTTCTTTCAGGAAAAACCATAGGTATTATTGGACTTGGCAGAATTGGAAAGAGAGTTGCAGAGCTTTTAAATCTTTTTGGGGTCAGGATTATTGCCTATGATATGTTCAAAGATAATGACTGGACTGAAAAAAACAGCGTCGAATATGTCTCTTTAGACCATCTTTTAAATGAAAGTGATATCATTACAATCCATACGACCTATGACAAAGAAAATCCATTTTTAATAGGGAAAAAAGAAATCGCCAAAATGAAAAAGGGTGTGCTAATTATCAATAATTCAAGAGGCGAAATTCTCGATGAAGAAGCACTTTTAGAAGGACTGAAATCCGGAAAAGTAGATGGCGCCGCCATGGATGTCTTTAAAAATGAACCATACGAAGGGGAACTCTGTAAATTTGAAAATGTAATTCTTACTCCTCACATATCAACCTTTACGAAAGAATCAAGAAATCTTATGGAAATAGAATCCGTAGAAAACATTCTGAACTTCTTTGAGAAAAATAAATAAGCATTAATTCGATACATATGAAAATCCTGCTTGCATCCTGTACTGAAGAACTTGATGAAAAGATCTATAGCGACCATGACTGTTATTTTATTGATCTGATAAAAGATAAAAAAACACATGAATTCATCATAAAAACAAAAGGAAAAGAGATTAACATATCAACAAAGCTTCAGGACAAAAAATATGTACAAATTCTTGTGGATGAATACCTCGCATTTATGGGAAGATTATCCAAAAAATATAACAATATATTCTGGTGGAGTACATTTACTTCCTCAAAAAACAGATTCATGACTGATACATTTGCAGAATTATGCAATTTTTATGCAGTAATTGAAGAACTAGAATCTCATAAATATAATAATCTTACGATAATAGCATCTCCCGGAATACTAAAATCAATTTGTGAATATTTAAAGAAAAAAGGCATAGACTACGAGCAAAAAAATAAAAGTGTTGTCCACCTAAAAAAAAGAATAAAATACTTTTATACAACATTTAAGAACACGACAATTTTCGTCCTTCTTACATGGTACAGAATTTTTATCTGCGATTTAATGGTTGGAAATAAAATCAAAAGCAAGCTTAAAAATTCTCAGGAGAATCCCTACGTTATCAGAACATGGATATATGAGAGATCATTTCCTCAAAATTTGGAATATAAGGATTCTTTTTTTGGAAAACTCCCCGAGTATATCTCAGAAAAAAAGCCGCTTTATATAATAGGAGGACTTATCGGCAATTATTTGAATATCTGCAAAAAAATCAAGGATTGTGAATCATTTGTAGTCATTCCACAGGAATTTTTCTTAAAGTATAAAAGCCCATTAAAAACCATATATACCATAAGAAAAAACAGAATTCAATTTAATAAAAATTCATTTTTTTCTGGAGAAGATGTATCTGAAATAATAAACTACGAACTCTACAAAGAATATTCCGACAGAAATGTCCTGGAATCATTTCAGTTTTCGTATTTCATTGAAAATATGTTAAAGCAGATTTCTCCAAGAGATTTTCTTACTACCTATGAGAATAATCCCTGGGAGAAAATCTGTATAATTAAATTAAGAGAATTATCAAAGAATACAAGAATTTTCGGATACCAGCATTCTGTATTATCAAAATATTCCCTCAATATGTTCTTTGAAAAAAATGATCTCTCTTTCATTCCTACACCTGATAAAGTAATTACTGTAGGAAATATAACAAGAGACATTCTAATCGAAATTGGAGGATATGATAAAAAAAAGGTCTTTTCAGGATGTGGACTCAGATTCATGCATCTGTTTGACATCCCCAGAAGAAAGGATCTCCGCGGATGCAAAACTATCCTTATAACTCCTGAAGGAATACCTGGAGAATCTATAAAAATCTGCAACTTCGTTTATGCAGCTCTGAAAGATATGAAAGACCTAAAGGTCATAATAAGAGCCCACCCTGCGCTACCTTTTAAAAAGTTTTCACATAATTTGAATTTTAAAATGGAATCGGTCCCGCATTTTGAAATATCTGATAAGGCATCCGTAATGGAGGATCTCAATCGATCCGATATTGTTGTATACCGGGGAAGTACACTGGCTCTTGAGGCAGTTAAAACCGGGCTTTCTGTAATATATCTTGACCTAGGGGATCTTATTTCTGTAGATCCCCTATTTGGCCTATCTGCACTTAAATGGACAGTAAATACTCCAGATGAAGTTAAAGATGCAGTAAATTTAATATATTCAATGAAAGATGAAGATTATCTTAATAAATCAATAGAAGCGTCAGAATATGTGGACAATTATTTTCACCCGGTTACAAAAGAAAAGACGGATATCTTTATTGAGTGACAAACTGACTATCTCCCTTCTTTAGCATTGCAACCCTGTGTTTCGTAGGTCCGTCAAAATAATTCACAAGTGGTATTCTTATTCCAAATACTTCAAGACCATTTTTTGTTTTTGCTGCTGAAAAAAAGTATCTACACCAAAGGCAATATTTGTCAAGAAGGATCCTGTCATCCTCATCCCAGAGATAGTTGTCAAATTCAATAATTTCTCCTCCGGCAAGATCTATTCGTTCACGGTTAGAGCAGTAAAACAGATTTTTTTTAGCCAGAACTGTTATTAAAATATCAAAATACTTTGATAAGTCATCTCCTGAATTGAATGGATATTTACTTCCACATCAATATCAAGTTCCATTAGTACATCAGTACATTCTGAGGGGCAGAAGATTATATCTTTTTTACTTAGGACTTACACAGTAAGTCTTATTTAAAGAAATATCTTTATATTACTATGAATGAGAAAAAATTAATATTACATATCGGTTCCCCAAAAACCGGAACAACGGCTATTCAAAATTTCCTATTTTATAATCATAAAAAATTGGCAGAAAAAGGTATTCAATATCCTGGGAAGTTTCACAAACAATCATTTATGTTTTATAATTTGTTTAATATTCAATATCCATATCTCCAAAAAAAAATATCAATTGCAATTAAGGAAATTGTAGAGGAAATCAACTCAGCTGATCAAAAGACGGTAATACTCAGTTATGAGGGTCTTTCCTGTGGTATTATAAAGGGATATAACCTGTCTGGGAATAAAACTCCTAAAAATGAAAATATTATTCAAAATTTGGATGACTATGTCACATTTATCGATGAAGAAAAGATTTCAGCCCTCAAAAAGTTTATTGATGATAATCTAAACGGCATCACTGATGTTAGGATAATATATTACTGCAGGAGGCAGGATTCATTTTTTGAATCGCAGTATAAAGAGCTTTTAAAACACAATATTCTCTTTTCATCTAATGATTTCAAGTATCTATTCCCTATAATTCATGAATGCAATCATTATTCAATAGTAAAGACTTGGACAAAAATATTTGGAGAAGGAACTGTCTTTGTCAGGCCTTATGAAAGCTCCCAAATGTTAAATGGCAATGTCATCGATGACTTTTGTTCACTGGTGAATATTGATGTGAACTGTTTTGACAGGATTTTAGATGATGACTCAAATATTAGCTGGAACAATTATTCGGCATATCTCTGGCGGCTTATGTTAGTAAATGATCCTTCAATCTCTGTGAACTGGGCTAAGTATAATTACATAGAGAAAAAAGTCAGTGAACTGCAATTTAAGGATAAAATAAGATATAGTCTTTTATCCCCAGAGGAGAGGCTCGAAATTCTTGAAGGATATGATAAATCCAATTCCAAGCTCGCAAAGGAATTCCTAAACCGTGAGGACGGCATACTTTTCCAGAACAAAAGACCAGATGTTAATGAATTCTGGGAAGAACAGATCCTGACCTCTGATGAAATCGTCCGATCAATGGCATCCATATACCCAGAGATCTTTCAGTGGAAGTTGTATGCAAGGGCAAAATCAATCTTCTCTTGCTTTGGTGAATGCTCAGTAATCAAAGATAAACTATATGATTTCTTTATGAAATTTTCCTGAGATAAATATCAAAAATATTTGGAATAAGGATCAGTCGATAAAGACATCTGGAATTTCGTCCGTAACACTGTGGAAGTAATCATAAAGAAAAGCGATATTTATTTCATATCTTTACAGTAATGGGAATAGATCATTGAGTATTAAAATCGTCCATTAATGACGAACTGCCTGAGATCTCAAAATGAGGGATATATAATTCTCAAAGATCTACTATAATCTTAATTTTTTAGAGTTATGTACTTCATCTATATAAAAAAAAATTTGAATATTTTGGACTCTGTAGAAAACCTATTCACACTTTTTTAAGTAACATGTTATGAAGAATTATTCTAATTTTGATCTATTTAAACTGATTATAATATTTTCTTGAAAAATATGAATATTTTTTCTACAGTGCAATAATCTCTAAAAAACTCTGCAAAAACAATAAGGTATAAATCATCACCAGATATCAGATTGTTTTGGCAATATTAAATATTATATATTGCTTTTTTTAATCTGTCAATAGCTTTTTGATCCATATATTCATCAATTTCTCCTTTTACATAATCGTCAAGATATGAACCGAATTCTGACTCTTTTACCTCAAATAGCCATTTATTGACAAGTGATCCTAGTTCATCATAATTATGAGCAACCATATCTGGAAATTTATTGAAGTAGTAATTTTCACCAGTATAGTCGCCTTTTACATCATAATATATTGATCTTGTTTTGGAACCTAAGGATTCAGCATGTGTCGAAGTAAAACAGGCAGATATTACTAAATCTGAAACTGAAATCACATCACAACTATAGATATCAGAACTTTCATTTTTTCTTATATATGCACCCCTGGGATGATCTTCAAATTTTTTATAGGTTTGATAAAGATCCTGATGCATCGAAATATCTTTTTTTTCCTTAAAAATTATCCCAATATCATCAAATGTATCCAGTAATTTAAATATTGATTCTGCAAATTTTATTGCATCTTTTTTATGCATAAAACCCCAGTTAACAAAAGCAATATCAAAAACACCTATAATTTTTTTGGGTTTTACACTGAAAAGGTTATTAACATCTAACTTTTTTTTGCATATACCGGATCTAATTTCATTAATTTTTTGTGAATGCAAAACCCCAATTTTTAGATATGAATCGATGTTATTTTTACTTTTTTCAAAATATCTCTTAGTTTTGTCACCATAAACAACCACAAAATCATATTTCATATAACAGAAATAAGTCTGTGCTAGTATTCTTTCATCAAGACCACTATGATAATCATCAGTATAATTATCAGGATAAATAAAAAAATTTATAACACCATTTTGGCTGAAAATAATACATTTTGAACTGGTATCAGGCATTAATATATTAACATATTTTTCAAGAGCGTACCTGTCAAAAAAGACATTCCACTTTATATAATCTGAAAGAATAATTCTTGTCGAGCTGATGAATTCAGGACTTTTAAAAAGGCAACCAAAAAAGCAGCCTGCCCATATAAGCAAAAAACGACTGAAAATATTACTAATTAAGTTTAAACTTAACGGCATTTTTTCATAAACATTATAATTATTTGTGTCTTTTTCATAAGCATCTGAGGCTTCTTTATGGCCATATCTGTCATCAATAAATAGATAGTCTTCCTTTTTTATTCCATACAAGGAATCTATAAGATAATAATAATAATGATAATTTTTACCAAATATTCCGGGCAAATTCGAATTTATTCCCACTTTTATTTTTTTCTTCTCATTTCTGAATTTAATCCCGCCAAAACATTTTACCAAAATATAAAATGGGAAAAAAAGAAGCAAAATTTCTTTTAACTTTTTTCTTAAATTAATTAATCTTAAATGAGATGCCTGATTAATTATTTCAATTTTTTCATGAAGAAGGGAGTTATTACCATATAAAGAGTAATTAAAATTTGAAAAATATTTTACTTTATTAATATCGACAGTAATATGATTGATCATCATTTCTTTATTAAACTGCGATTGTAAATTGTCAATCAAATATCTCTTATAAACCAATTCGATTTCTGATGACGAATATAAAATCCAAAGTAATTTTATTATTCTTTTTTTCCCTACATAGTTCTCATAAATTTGATCAAATTTTTCATGTACTTTCATCTGAGAGATAAAAAGAGTGAAAGGATATTCAAATTCATTAAGATCTCTGAACCCAATATGTTTGAGTGAGTCTATATTTTTTATGGATTTTAAATTAATGCTATTAGATATTTTAAAATAATATACAGTTTTAATATTTTTATTCCCTCTTAAAAAATTTAATGAAAATTTATTTATTTCATCAAAAATTAAAATATTCTTTTCATCCATGTAATAATAACCTTTTTTTAATCAAACATTTTTTTTGCAGTGCCCAGTATTATTTATAGGCACAATATAATTCGATGATCATTTTACTGATTTCCAAAAAAAAGGATGAAAAATTATCCTTTTTTTTATTTATTCAAATTTAAAGCCAATTTTCTTACTAATCTTAGAAAGAAATAGGAAATACTTCATAAAGGTTTTATCATCCCAAAACCATTTTTAATAAAAAAATCCTGTGTCTTATTAATCCCAGTTTTCAAATCAGTTTCAGCCTTCCATCCAAGCAGTCTTTCTGCTTTGGATGAATCACATACCAGCTTTGAAATTTCACTTTGCGGATGTATATGTTCAATATGTTTTATCCTGGATTCATCATGGCATATCATCATAGCCAGATCATTTATGGTAACATCAGTTCCTGTACCGGCATTTATTATCTCTCCATTTGCAGAATCAGACATCGCTGCTCTGACAACAAATTCAGCACAGTCTTCCACATATAAAAGATCGCGGGTTTGCTTTCCATCCCCATAGATATTCAAATCCTCTCCGCCAAGAGTTTTTTCAATAAAAATCGGCACAACTCCCCCTTCGCCTGAAGATTTCTGATATGGACCATAGGTATTAAACGGCCTTATAACCACAACAGGAAGATTATATGCATAATAATAGGATAAGACCATATTTTCTCCTGCAAGTTTTGCACCTGCATAAGGAGAACCAGATTTTGTCCTTGATATTTCAGAGATCTTATCTGATAGTGAAGCAGTGTCATAAACCATACAGGTGCTCATGAATACAATTTTTTTATTATATTCTCTCGCTTTCTCAAGGATATTAAATGTCCCCAAAACATCATTTTCAAATGTTTTTCTGGGATTGTCAATGCTGTCCTGGACAATAATACTGGCTCCAAGATGAATGCATAAATCAACTGAATCATTGAAAACCCTATTGACAGTTGAAATATCCTTTATGTCACCTACAATTATTTCAAGATTCTTATTTCCTGCAAATTCATCAAGATTAGATAAACGCCCGTTTGAAAGATCGTCAAGGACACAAACTGTATGATTTTCTGAAATGAGTCTTTTTACGACCCACCTCCCAATAAAACCTGCACCACCTGTTACTAAAATACGCATATCTTTGCCTCAGTTAAAAGATTTTTTACCTCTTCTTTTGAGAGAGTTTTCATTTCAGAAGAATTTAGAATACCAGTGACTTTTTTGAAATTTAAATCCTCCCTAAGAACAGTGCTACCTATATATGGATAAATTATATACATCTCTTCATTTTCAGTAGATCTTGAAATTTCTTCTTCAGTCATTATCTCTTCATACATTTTCTCCCCCGGTTTTTTTCCAATAATGACTTTTTTAGCATCCCCATATTTTTCTATAAGAACTTCAGCTAGATCATTTACTTTTACAGATGGCATTTTAAAGATGAATATTTCCCCACCCTCTGCCATAATTCCGGTTTTAAGTACCAGATCTATTGCAGTATCCTGTGAGATCATAAAACGGGTCATTTCCGGATCGGTTATTGTAATCTTTTTATTTTCATTAATCTGCTTAATGAACAAAGGAATGACAGAACCACTTGTTCCGATTACATTTCCAAATCTACATGAAGAAAATACTGTTTTTCTTGCGCCATAATCGTTTGCAGCAACCATCACTTTTTCAGCCATAAGTTTGGTAGTACCCATTGTATTAGATGGATTTGCTGCTTTATCCGAACTCGTGTAGATTACTTTTTGGACATTCTGATTAATAGCAGCCTGAACTACATTTGCTGTACCTATAATATTTGTATAAACAGCATCCATTGGATTATATTCACATTCCAGAACATGCTTATAGGATGCAGCATGAAAAACAATATTAACACCCCTGAATGCATATTCAAGCCTTTGTATATCCCTTAAATCACCAAGAAGAAACCGTAGTTTATCTGAATATTCAGTAGAATATTTTTCTCTCAAATTAAATATTCCATTTTCGTTATTATCAAAACACCTGATTACTGCAGGTTCATAATCAAGCAATTTATCAATTAAAGCCTGACCAACGCTTCCTGCAGCACCTGTTATTAAAATTACTTTGCCCTTATAATAATTATCCATACCAGTCTCCGAATTTCAATATAATTTTCAAATCCCCTTCAATCTCTATTGATAAATATTTTAATGGAAAAGAAGATCTGTCTCATTATAAATTCTTATATGAATTATTAGTCATCAAAACATAAAAATTTTCTATTTTCTTAAGATTTTGATTAATCTTTTTTTTAATGATCAATCATATTCTTTTTAAAAAAATAATTTTTATGTTAAACGAGAAAACCCACACCCGGAGGGATTTCCTTTTAATCTGGACTTAATGTCATCTTTTTCTAAATGTAACTGCATTTCTGAAAAAACGTCATTAAAACATTTTAAATAGCGGTTGACATCATCACTGGTATGGGCATACATCGCATAAAATGAAGTCGATGCAAGAAAACCGTTTTCTAACATTAATTGAATGTAATATGCCTTCATCTCCTGCGATAACGGGTTTTTAAAGCTGAAATGACTCAACTGAGGAATCCCTCCAACTTCTATCTCAATTCCTGCGTTTTTAGCCGAATTCATCCATCCTTTCTGAACTTTTGTCCCTATTTCAGTCAGATATTTCCCTGCGTTGACTCTTTTATGCTTTTCTATCATCGCAAGCGCTGCAACCGGCCCTAATCTTTCTGTCCAGTTAGTACTGCTGATAAATGTCGCTTGTGCAGCCTCCATTACCTCTTCTTTTCCAATAACTGCGGCAATTGCATACCCGTTTCCAAGAGCTTTTGAGAAAACAGCTATATCCGGATTAATTCCAAACTTAAGGTGTGCGCCTCCGGTTAAATATCTAAAACCTGATGAGATCTCATCAACAATAAGAACTGCTCCGGTTTTATCTGCTATTTCACGCACACCATCACGGAATTCTCTGGTTGGCTCGTCATTTCTTATTGCTTCAATAACAATTGCGCCCAGATCACTGCCATATTTTTCTGCAATGGCCTCAAGTTCTGCCAGATTATTATAATGAAATGGATGTGCCGTTCCTTCAAGTACTTTGGGAACTCCTGTAGGATCCAGGCCATTCAGGAGATATTCGCCCAGTGCATTCTGTGTACCAAGGTTTGCCGACAGATACCAGTCATGCCATCCGTGATAGCCGCAAAAAGCTACCTTATCCTTCCCGGTTGAAGCTCTCGCAATTCTGACTGCAATAGTCATTGCTTCTCCTCCTGATCTTGCAAAACGGGCCATATCTGCCCAGGGATGAATATCACAAAGGACTTCTGCCAGTTCTACTTCCTCAGGACAGTTAAGTGACGATGCAACACCGTTATCAATTGCATCCTTAACTGCCTGATCAACATCAGGGTCAGCATATCCAAGAACAGTTGCACCGATACCGCCAATACTCATATCAGTATATTTATTCCCGTCCAAATCCCAAATCGTGGTTCCTTTTGCTTTTGAATAATAAGCAGGCCATATTCCTTCTGAAAACTGATCAGGGCGTTTGGATAATAGCTGAGTTCCGCCCGGAATTATTACCTTTGCTTTATTCCATATTTTCATATTATTATCATTTTTTGAATTATTCATAATCTAAGACCACTTTTTTCCAGTTTCATTTGAATGCAATTTTTTTTATTTAATTCATTTTCCAAAGAATTTGATTCCACAAATCCACAGGATTCATAACACTTCCTTGCAGACTTATTTTCAACTTCTACCCCAAGGTATATTATTTTGATTTTTAAGGAGGAAAAAACATATTTACATATTCCCAGACATACTTCTTTACAGATCCCAATCCCCCTCCATTTGGTTTCTCCAATGAGCAGGCCCAGTGTTGCTTCACTTTTCGAGAAATTGACTGGCTCAAGCTTTACATTTCCAATATGCTCATCATTTTCATTTAAGTATATTCCATAAAATAAAACGCTCTTATCAAGATATCTCTCATTGACATATTCCTTAAGGGCTGCAATATCAGTAGATTTTGTCACCAGATATCTTGTAGTATTATTGTCATTCAACCAGCCACAGTACTTTTCAGTAACATCTTCCGGTTTCAATATCCGAAGATATACCCTTTCTAACTTTATAATTTCATTTTTTGCCTGACAAATCAGTGATTTTTCATATCCTTCATTTCTTCTGAAGTTAGAGTTAATACCACCAATATCACATTTATTCTCAATCAAAAAGAGAACATCATTCCATGTGAATTCAGGATTACCGGAGTAAAGGAAAGCATAAACTGTTTTTACAAATTCATAATCCTCGGGTTCATCAACTGTCCATCTCATATCCGAAAGATCTATTGGATTTTTCATACACCCGATTCTAAACATATCAGGATGATTCAATATGAAAGGAGTCACATGCTCTCTCTCAGAAGGAAGTTTTGCCTCTTCACATGCTTTTTCAAGAGCAGAAAATTTCATAATCTCTATATCCAGACCATCAGGATATGTTGGTTCAACTGTATTTGAGGCATAATCATACCCACCTGAAATAAAAAAATCAACCAATTCGTCAGCAATTCCCGGATCAAACAAAGGACAGTCACCTGTCAGACGCATAACATAATCCGAATTAAAAGGCAGGGCTGCATGATAAAATCTATCAAGAACATCATCAAGACTTCCTCTAAAGCATTTGACATTCTTTTCATAACACAGCTTTTCAATCTGATCATCCTCTTTGGATGTACTTGTTGCAACTATCAGATCATCAATTTTTGTTGACCGTCTTATTCGTTCAATCTGTCGGAAAAGCATAGGTTCTCCGAGTATAGGTTTTAATACTTTACCCGGAAGCCTCGTTGAACTCATTCGTGCCTGTAATATTGCGAGAATTATTGTAATCACTTCCACATTGTAGGATTTACAATTTTTTCTGATAAATAAGGTTTAAGCCTTTCATATATATCTTGAATTTCATCAGAAGTCAAAGTTTGCATTGTCAAAAATTTGCCATTCAGAGATGCCTGTTTTTCATTGTCAGCGCCCATTACAACCGGTACATTAAGAGATGCCGCAAAACGCATGCACATCTCCCATGCACCTGTGTTGTACTCCTGAAGTATATCATGCCACTTCAAAGAAGCATCATATGCCTCAGGAAATCTGGCCAATACATCCTCTGGAGACATAAGCAGTAACCCCTGAAGAAAAATACTGCGTATGATAATCAGCTTATTTTTTTTCAAAGCTGATTTTATGATTCCTTCTGTAAATAACTCAGGAGACCACATGTTGCACGGGGCCTGAATAATTTCAATATCCGGATAATCAAGAACATTCCTTACTTCTTCAGATGTATATACGGATACACCCAGATGAATAACCTTTTTTTCTTCTTTCAGTCTGCATAATTCTTCACTCAGGCCTTTATCCCATTCTTTGAGCATGCCATAACTGTGGAGAAGAACTGACCAGAGAGACGAAACCCCGAGATTTTCAAGTGATCTTTTTACAGATAATCCAACCCAGGAATAACTGTCAGATTTATATGAAGGAGATATTTTAGTTTCTATTTTTGAATCCCCAATTAATCCGTAAAATTCAAGTGATCTGCCAAGAACAGATTCACTTTCACCATATCCTGCTGCAGTGTCGAAAGTCCGTGCACCTGCAGCCCATGCGGATTTGATTATTAAATCCGCTTTTTGCTGATCTGGCTTTCCGTCTTTGTTTGCAATACCATAATCCAGTCCAAGCTGCGCTGTTCCTAAGATATACTTGGAGATTTTTTCATTATTCCAGTAAATGTATTGATGAGCCATATTCTCATATTTTCCAAATTTCTTTTTTTAAATAACAAACCAAAATTCTATTAAGGAGCAATAATTAAAAATTTTCGCACCTGCAGACAGATAATAATATGACCGATTAATTAATCTATATCAGCCTATCAAATCCCAGTTCATAGGAGTTCCTTTTTTAACATCACTGTTTACCCGCTTTCCAATAAGCATTGGATAACATTTAGGCTCAAGCCCCAGACCAGGCCTGATACACCTTAAATTTTTTTCAGTCAGGATCTCTCCGGACTTCACATCCTCAGCAATGTACAAAGACCTCCTGAATAAGAGAGAATTCCTTTCAGCCTCACCCGGACCATATGATACTTTCCCAAGCGACTGCCAGGCACGCTCCGTTTCTACAACAAGGCTCTTCATCTCGTCAGGCTCCATTGAAAAAGCACTGTCAACTCCGCCTTCAGCACGGCTTAATGTAAAATGCTTTTCAATTACAGTGGCACCATGCGCAACCGCTGCGACAGATGCACCTATTCCCATAGTATGATCCGAAAGCCCGACTTCACAGTCAAAAAGCGCTCTCATATGAGGAATTGTGAGCACATTGCTATTTTCAGGAGTTGCAGGATATGTACTTGTGCACTTTAGAAAGACAAGATCTTTACATCCGGCATCACGGGCAGTCCGCACAGCCTCATCAATCTCTGCAATGCTGGCCATCCCTGTTGAAATTATCATTGGTTTTCCGGTTTCAGCCACTTTTTTAATAAGTGATAGGTGAACAATTTCAGATGAAGCTATCTTGTATGCCGGAACATTCAGACTTTCAAGAAAATCAACAGCAGTCTCATCAAAAGGAGTTGAGAAGCAGATGAGACCAAGCTCCTCAGCTCTTTTAAATATCGGTTCATGCCATTCCCAAGGGGTATATGCTAGTTTATACAAGTCATAAAGGCTCTTTCCTTTCCAGAGGCTGTTTTCATCACTGATAAAGAATTCATTTTCACCAATGTCAAGGGTTATTGTATCTGCAGTGTATGTCTGAAGCTTTATTGCATGTGCACCGGCTTTCGCGGCTGCTTCAACAATTTCAAAAGCCCTTTCAAGAGACTGATTGTGATTACCTGACATCTCTGCAATGATAAAAGGACTATATGATTTTCCAATTCTACAATTACCAATATTTATACAATTATCATTCATTATATCTCCAAAATAATTTCTTTAAGATGAGACATATCTGAAATTTTATATTGTGCATCAAAATCCGGATCTACTATCATATCTTTATAATCTCCAGTCAACACACGTATCGTATGAACACCCAAAGGATTTAAATTTACAAAGTCTTTTTTAGGATTATCAGCAACGTATACCATTTCAGACCATGAACATTTTTCAAGATTGCGAATCTTTTCAAAACAATATGTAGATGGTTTTGCATAAATCCTCCCATACTGATGTGTTAAATATACTTTTTTAAAATGTCTCCTTATTCCAAGAGCATCAACTTTATTTTTTTGAACTAATTTATGTCCATCTGTCACCAGATATAATGGACTGGACACAAAGTCTAAGAATTCTTTTGCTTCGGGAAAAAGAGATAAAGCTGGTCGATGATAACGATAGATGTTTATACATTTTTTTACTTCTTTCTTGCTATATAGACCATTTAACTCAAGCAGGCGATCAAAAATTTCACCCCTACCTTCTTTTACAAGTATATTTTTCATAATCTGGTAGGAATTATTAGCAGCTATATCATATTTATTCTCCAGATATTGGGCTACCACCAAAAAACCACTTAAAACAAATGTTTTCTCATCGTAAAGAGTATCATCAAGATCAAAAATAATAATCATATTTATAAATATCACATGGAATTCTTATTTGCTTAACTTCACCTTTTATACGCTCAAATGGATATTTTTCCACATCATATCCAAAAGATTCCAACAGAATCCAATAGATAATATCAAGTCCAGCAGCAATTGATGCTGTGGATGCCCCACCAAATCTTGAGTTGCATTCTATAATATGTGGATTTCCTTTATTATCAATGATTGCCTGCATGACAACAGGCCCTCGTAAACTTAAAGACTCAAGTATCTGAACTACCAATGATTCAAGATTATCATCTCTAAATGTTGTAGTTATCTGAGATTCACCGTTCAAAACCCTGTCACGGTTTCTTAAGACAACTCCTTTAATATTATGATCACGATTTGCCCAAGCATCGATGCTAATTTCTTTTCCAGGTATAAATGGTTGAAAGATTGGATTTTCCAGGTTTTTAGAATAAAGAAGAGCCTCTTTTCGATTCATATCTAAACCAATATTTTTGGATCCTGCACCATATCGCTCCTTTACAACATAGGATTTAAATGATAGTTTATCAGGATGATTAAATGATTTAATAAAAGGAAATCCATAAGTTATACCAAACTGGGAGAAAGACAATTTATCAAAACAGAGCTTAACTGATGATTCAGGGGATATAATTACATCAATGCCTGATTGGTAAAACTTAGCAGCATATCGGGCCCAAAATAAAAGTTCCCCATCACGGGTTGGGATAATAATTCCAATTTCCCGCTCCTTACAACCACAGATTATAGAATCTACCTCCTCATCAGTAATATCAGGCATTTTCCAGAATTCATTGGCAATATATCTGGCCAATGCATACTCATCCGAGTCTCCGGCAATTACTTTGATATCAGGATTCACTTTAAATGCAGAACTTTGCACGGCCTGTATTAATGGAATTTTTTTTGAGGCGCTGGTTATAAGAATATTTATCATGGATTTACCATACAATGTTTGTTTCTGCATTTAGAACCCCTCATAATAAGATAGAATTTCAGAAATTCAGGACCCCCATCTGTTAATTCAATATCAGCAAATAAATATTGTTTACATCTGTTATGAAAGGAATAATCATAACATACAAACAGGACTCATTAATTTGATGTAATACAAACTGAGAGCGTTATTTATAGCACTTCAAACCAAGATACCAGTGGATTATTTGGATCCCGCTCTAACTTAATATTTATTGTGCCCAATACTTCCTGAACTGCAATTGTCTCACCAGGAAATTGAGGGCAGTTTAACTCATCAAATGCTACAATAGAGCCTTTGGTGAGTCTTGGGATTAACAATTCAAGACATTCCTTAGTAGGTTTATATAGGTCAAAATCGAAATAAGCAAAAGAAACTATCAATTCAGGATGCTTCTCCAGATAATCCGGAAAAGTTTTGGTTGCATCACCAGCAATTAGTTCCCATTTTCTAATCTGTGGCAGAGGTGAAAGTGCATCATGGTGTTCTAATATATCTTCAAGAGTTCTTTGCCAGTCTTTAGAAACCGCATAATCCCCTTCTTTAACTTTTAATACTTCACACTCTTCCATGTCCTCTTTCATAACATCCGGAAAGCCAGTAAATGTATCAAAACCAATGACTTTTCGAGAGTAATTATATGGCTCATACATGCCCCTAAATGCATTGAACAAAGCTATGTTCTGTCCCCAACGTACACCATATTCAATAATGACACCCGGAACATTGAGAATTCGTGTATAAAGATCATGCATCAATAAAATTCTTGATAAATGCATCCTTTCAATATAAAGACCCATATTTCCTGTCAGTTCATTATCAGGTATAGGGGAATTTCGCAATATCTGAGAGATTTCCAATCTTCTATTCTTATAATTTTGATCTGCAGATGATTTAATTCCATATTTTTTGTCCATTTAAACTCTCCTTTTCGGCATTAAAAATGCTGTTAAGTCCCTTCCAAAACCTATTTTAGCAAGTGCTGACCAGAAATCAATTACATCATCAATTGGTTTTTTATGAATAATATTTTCTAATTGAACTCTGGCTTTGTGGGCAGACTTTCCAAGATCTTTATTGCTTACATAATTTGATCCAGAATGAAATAAATACCAGTCGATTGGAAAATCTGCAAGAACGTCTTTACAGTCCCAACCTGTTGCCTCAGCAATATTTAAGAGACTCTCATAGTTGAAGTAATTCAGATGATCAGGCGGCGTAATCCAAAATTTATTATCTATATGATTATATTCTAAAGCTGATAATTGTGTAATAGAACAATCATTTGGAACAGTTACAACTACCGTACCTTCTGGTGAGATTATTGATCTAAGACATTCAAGCAATTCTATAGGAGCGATAACATGCTCTAAAACATTTTGCAACCAGATTATGTCATAATTTTGACCTTTTTTTATTTCTTCTTTTATAAGATTAAAAATGTCCCCCGTAACAAGATTGCCCAGACATTCAGGATTTTTAGATTTTATTCCTGCAGAACTAAAATCAATCCCCTTTACCGACCATCCTTTTTCTTTGAAAAACGCTAATGAATAACCTTCACCACACCCAACATCAAGAAGTCTTCCGGTTTCAACTCCATTATATCTTTTAATAACTTCTAACCGCTGTTCAAGTTTCACCTGGAAATAGCGTAATTCATCATTAGTATATTCAGATTCATAACTTCCATTTGCCTCCTGGTAGTACTTATCTGCATAATACTTTTCAAGGTCATTTGATGTAGGTTTATCAATTATTTCCCAAAAATCCAAATTGTTTTTTTTTATATTATTATCCATAATTAAACCTCAATAAATTAAATTTTTTTAGGGCATAATAAGTTCAACTACTCTTTTAATCCCTCTTCCATCACATTTCATCATGCAATTAGATGACCATTCAAACAAATAATTGCAATTGATGATCTCACCTATCGAATCACCAATCAATTCATTATTTACTTCTTTTTTATTTCCTACTAAATGAATTAATCTAAGATCATTCAAATTTTTTGCAACAGCACGCTGATTTTCTGCCAATGTTACAACAACAGCAGGAAGACCAAGACATAAACGCTCCCAGCTGGTCGTTCCGGCTGCACCTATTGCAAGATCGGCTTTGACCATTAAGGGTGCCAGTGTCGGAACAGTTCCATGCAGACGTATGTTATCAAATCCAGCAACCAATTCCTGAATTGCTGTTTTATATGAACTATTTTCAACTATTACATCAACATCAATATCCGGACGGTTCAGACTGATAAATGCCGAGAGTGCTCGCCCTGTCAGGTTATCACTGTCAGCACCGCCAAATGAGATGAGAATTCGTTCTATCTTACCTTCTCTCGGAGGAATTCTGTCGTGCAATTCGGCATAAATGGGTTGCAACAGAGCATATTTAGGACCTAACAAAAGTTTACAATTTTCAGGAACCTTTCCAAGGTAACGGTTTTGCATATCTGCAACAAGATTCTGATCCAAAAGCAGATCACAGTCATGATTGCGGTCAGCAAGATCATCTATTACAAAAATCCTTTCAGTAAAAGAGCGAAGAAATTGTTCCCACCTGATATCAAGTCCATAGTGATCAATAATGAGCCAGTCAGGCTGAATGCCAGATTCTCTTATTATTGAGGCGGTATATTCTGCATCGTCTTTCCATCCTACACCAAGCCAATCAGAATACTCAGGATTATTTTCTGCAACAAAAACCTCCCCAAGAACAGGCAACCGGCTTACGATGAATCCTTCTTCTTCAATAAGATTACAAAGATTCCCCTCAAGCTCACGACATATAAAAAGGACATCAGCACCTTTTTCTTTCAAAGCACCAGCAAGAGACAGACATCGCATTACATGACCTGTTCCAATATTTTTTGAAGCATCAGTCCGAAAAACAAACATCATTTCTATCAAATCAGTTTATTAAAATTTAGATTTTACTTGAAACATAACATAAGAGTCATTTATAATTTCAGATTCTTAATAAAACCTTTTAATCTTATCTATAATCCGGATTAAAGAATCAATAACAAAATCAACATCCTCATCACTCATCTTTGGATACAATGGTATCGTAATCTCATTCTCAGAGTACTTCTCAGCTTCCGGGAACATTCCTTCTCTGTACCCATACATCTCCCTATAATATGGTTGCAAATGAACAGGAATATAATGGACCTGGCAGAAAATACCTTTTTCTCTGAGCTTCATAAAAACTCCTTTCCTTGAAATTCCCTTGAGGACAACAGGATAGATATGATATGCATGGCGCGAAGATTCTGAAGGTCTTGGAGGTATGATAATATTAGGATGTTCCATGAAGGCCTCATCATATCTTTTTGCAATCTCATTGCGCCTTTTTATAAAATATTCCAGTTTTGAAAGTTGTGAGATACCCAGAGCACATTGTATATCTGTTATCCGGTTATTATATCCAAGAGACTGCATCTCGTGGTACCACGGACCAACATCTTTTTTGATGAGTTTCTGAGGATCTTTTGTAATACCATGACTTCTGAACAACTTTAGTTTCTCAGCATATTCCTCATTATTTGTGACGATTATTCCACCTTCGCCTGTTGTTATATGCTTTACGGGGTGAAATGAAAACATAGTCATGTCAGCTTCAGAACTGGAAAAGCACCCTTTGTTTTTTGCTCCGAGAGCATGGGCAGCATCCTCTATTATAATTATATCATCATTATCAACAGTATCCTTTATTGCTTTAATATCTACAGGATATCCGGCAAAATCAACAGGTGCAATTACCTTTGTATTACTGCAAACCGAATTTTTTATTTTATTAATATCAATGCAATATGTACAGGGATCTATATCCACAAATACAGGCATTCCATCGCAAAATATGGCAGAATTCGGAGTGGACACAAAAGTAATTGGTGTAGTTATCACCCCACTTCCTTTTTTTACACCCGCAACGGACATTGCAGCATGTAATCCAGAGGTACCTGAATTAAATGCAACTGCATATTTTGCTCCAGTATAGTCTGAAATAAGACTCTCAAATTCCTCTACAACAGGACCCTGAGTAAGCCATTCACTTCTCAATACTTTGATTACTGAATCGACATCATCATCATCAATCCACTGGCACCCGTATTTTATCATATTTCTACCTCAAGATATGCTCAAATTATCTATTTTCAACATCTTGCTCCATATAATAAATTATTCATTTATCTTCAAATGGAATATTATTTGTTGATTAATCAAAAGATAACGAAATTTACATATTCCCACAATAATAACGTTAATTCTTATGCAAGTTCATTTTTTAATTTTTATCATAGATATTCTTTTATGAATAAATTGAATTTCAATTAACATTTAGATATTTGCTAAATTCTCGTTAATTAATTGTGGGAACATCTAAAGAATTTTCAGAAGGCATTTTCTGTTTCTGTCTAAGATACAAATTCCAATATACTCCTTTTAATTCCATCAATTCATTATGAGAACCACTTTCAGCAAGTATTCCGTTTTTCAGCACACAAATTAGATCAGCACCCTGAATCGTTGATAAACGATGAGCAATGGTTATTAAAGTCATATTTTGAGATAGTTTCTCAACAGACTCCATAATCTTCTGCTCGGAAATATTATCCAGAGAACTGGTTGCCTCATCAAGAAGCAAAATTTTGGGTTTTCTTAAAATAATACGTGCAATGGCAATTCTCTGCCTCTGACCACCGGACAGTTTTATTCCCTGATCACCGATAATTGTGTCATATCCCTCTCCTGTTTCCATTATGAAATGATGTGCATCAGCAAGTTTTGCCGCCTCAATAATTTCCTGATCAGTGTAATCCAAGCCAAATCTGATATTCTCCTTAATTGTATCATGATAGACAAAAGTTTCCTGACCGATATAACCTAAATGGCGCAGATAATCAGAATGATCAATATCATTTAAATTTACACCATCCACAAATATTCCACCGGATGAGGGATTATATAAAAGTGCCAGAAGATTTGCAGTCGTTGTTTTCCCGGAACCCGAACTTCCGACAATAGCAACCTTTGTATTTTTATTTATTTCAAGTGATAGATTGTGAATTGTATTTTCTTTTGTATTATCATATCTAAAAGAAAGATAACGAAATTCAATTTTTTTCTCAAACGAAAACTTCAATTTTTTGGATATCCCTGAATTATCCAATAATCGAGATTTGTTCAACTCATTCTCATTCAAAATATTATAGACCAGTTCAAGTGCAGGAAGGTTTTGCACCAGACTGGTTAAATTAGACTGTGCAGCAGTCAAAGAAGGTACAAGACGATATAATGCAAGCATAAATGTCCCGAATATTCCTATATAAGGAATGAAATTGCCACCGGTGAAAAAATACAGGAGTATCCCGCCAAGTGCAATGATTGAGAACATTATAAAATCATTCGCAATGGACGGGATTTTTGACAATGCATTTACATTTAGATATGCTTTTAAGAGCCTGTTTATTGCAGATTCATATTTTTTCTTCCAGACTCCGACTGAACCGGTTATAAACATCGTTTTGATTCCGGATATAAACTCCTGGTAAACAACTGATTTTTCCATCAATGAGCGATTCAGTTCTCCGCTGTTCCTGTAAACACGTGAAAATAGTTGCTGTTTTACAAAAAATGCATATACTGCACCAAGCACTATAACACCAATAGTCAGCCAGAATGAAAGATAAAAGAGAAATAACAGATATAGTAGTGACAATAATGCATTTCTTAAAAGTTCAACAAACTGACTGACAGCCTGACCGGACTCTGTGACTGCTCCCTGACCAATATATAATAAATCCCCCTGCTTTTTTGACGCAAAAAAACTATAGGGTCTGCTCTGTATTGTATCAAAAACCCTTCTGTCTAGTGAATCCCGGACTGTTGCAAAAAGATATGCACCACCATATGCAACTACCGCATAAAATCCTGCAATTATAAGCGTAGTTATTAGAAGCAGAAATGCCGCTGCCAAAAACGGATCAACCGATGAAGGCAGAAGATAATCATAAAAAGCATCCAGTAGTTTTGGCTGGTTTTCAACGCCAAGCCCATAATTAATTATAGGATATACAAGCGAAATTCTGAATACTTCCAAAAAACTCAGAATAATAACAGCTACCAGATAGAAAGCAATTATCTTCTTAAAAGGGCTGAAAAGATAGCGCATTATCTTTACAGAATCACTTATTATCGACATTATTGAGTTAACCTACAGAAAATATGGTAATAATGATACTTTAAACACACGTCATAATTCAGGAAAATGTCTTGAAAATCTACTTATTATTCAGAGATTCTGCATAATATCTTTGAGACATAACTTTTCCCGCCAGACTACTCAATGTATTTCGAGACTATTTGTACATAATATTACAGACACTCCAGAATTAGTAACAATATTACATAATTCTTCAATCCTTTGTGAATATTCAGCAATATTTTCTATAAGATCTTTACAAAGCCCGTCACGCAGTAAATCGTCATCCACGTAGATGCAATGAATACCCTGCATGGAAAGGCGTTCATAATGAGCCTTTGCCTCTTCTTTCTTATCCCCGGAATATTTAATAACACTCGCTTTTACAGATTCACATCCCCTGTCCGGTGATACCTGTCTGTATTTTGATATCATTCCTGCAGCAACAGTCCTGCCTGTAACAGGATCTATTACAATAAAAGAACCCATTATCCTGTTTTTAGAATAAATGTCTGCAAATATCGGACTTTTAAGCTCAATCTTAACTTTACCAATTTCATTTAAATTTAAAAATTCTGCCGGCTTTCTGTGAACATCTTCCGGATCAATCTTGTACCGGACTTGTGTAAAACTACCCCGGACTGTTCGGGTTGTATGCTTGATAAAATAGTCCCTGTCTGTCTGCATGGGTTCTGTATCCATCCAGACAACATTTGCTTCAATACTTCCGGTAATAGCAGGCAGGTTATTCTCCCTTGCAATAACATCCCCGCGGCTGATATCCAGCTCATCCTTAAGGCAGAGCGTTACTGCCATAGGAGAAAATGCATAATCAAGGTCTCCCTCATACGTAACAATCCTTGAGACTTCGCTTGTTTTTCCGGAAGGCAGAACTCTTATCTTATCACCTTTACGGATTACACCTGAGGCTATAGTCCCA
>NZ_JBSREC010000006.1:0-9892 GCF_055145805.1 Methanomicrobium sp.
ATCTCTATTGCCTCTTTTATCTCATCCTGGGTGAGTCCCTGTTTTCTGAATTTTGAAAGATCCAGACCTGCCTCTCTGGCCTTTATTGCAACAATAGTCTGCTTTCCTTCCGATAAATCAGAGCCCTGATCCTTGCCGCTCTTATCAGTTGTAGCCATCAGATCAATTAGGTCATCCTGAATCTGAAAAGCAATGCCACTGAAATATCCCCAGTCATGAAGCGCCTGGACCTGCTTGACATCTCCGCCGGCAAGAGTCCCGCCGATTGCTGCCGCTGCCGCATAGAGCTTGCCGGTCTTTTTCCCCACCATGTCAATATATTCATAATCCAAAACATCATCGCGTTTTTCAAAAGACATATCCTCATGCTGTCCCTGACAGATTTCAACGCATGTGCGGGCAAGAATATCCACACTTAAAACCTTGGCGTAATTTTCAGCAAGAGATTTGATAATAAGCTCAAAAGCCTCCGCATAAAGAACATCACCCGCAAGAATGGCCGTAGGCATATCCCACTTGCAGTGAACTGTCGGAACACCGCGGCGTTGTAAATCATCGTCCATTATGTCATCATGAACAAGAGTGAAAGTATGTGTTGCCTCCAGAGCAAGCGCTGCCGGAAGAAGCTCACGTGAACATCCTTTTTTGATAATATCTGCTGCAAGCATAACAACAGCCGGTCTCAGCCTCTTTCCACCGGCTAAAAGAAGATATGCACTTGCCTTGTTCAGCTGTCCGGGAGCTGCCCCAAAAAGACGGAAAAGCTCAATATCAACATCCTCTGCAGTTTTTTCAAGATATTCTTCAAGTTTCATGTATTAAACACCTTTAAGTTTTTATTTTGTCACACAAAGTTTCATGCCGTTTCTTAAAAGATGCACATCATTTCCAAGAGTGTATCCGCATTCACTTGCAAGCTTCATGTATTCGCCTGTCATGTCAATATCCCCGTGTGCAGGGATGATGTGCTGTGGATTTAGAAGGCTGAGCACCTCATAATGATCCTCACGCTGTGCATGGCCGCTCACATGCATTCCTTCAAATATACGTGCGCCTTTCATTCTGAGAAGGGTTTCCTGATGATATCTCTGGCCGAAGTTCATCGGATTCGGAATAATAGTTGCACTGTACATAACCTTGTCTCCCTTATCGATACGATAAGGTGTGTTTCCCGCAGCAAGACGGGTCAGGATTGCACCGGGCTCTCCCTGATGTCCTGTGACAATAGGAACGTATTTTTCCTTGCCTTCCTTCATCATACGGCGCATCGTCCTGTCAACCGTCTTTCTGTTTCCAAACATTGACAAAGTCTCGGGGAAACTTACCTGTTTCAGCTGTTCGGCTGTTGAGGAATATTTCTCCATTGATCTGCCAAGAAGGACCGGTTTTCTTCCGATCTCATGTGCACATTCCGCAATCGTCTTTACACGTGCAATATGCGATGAAAAAGTGCTTACAATCATTGCATTTTTATCATCTTCATAGCTTGTCATCACATCGCGGACAAGCTTTTGCGCAACTCTCTCGCTCGGGCATCTGCCAGGAAGCCTGACATTTGTACTCTCAATAATAAGTGCCAAAACGCCTTCCTTTCCAAGTTCACGCATTCGTGCAAAATCAGGAGGATTTCCAAGAACAGGTGTTCTGTCAAGCTTGAAATCATTGGCATAAACAACAATTCCGGCAGGAGTGTGTAAAACCGCCATTGCAGTATCAATAATTGAGTGCTGGACATTTACAAACTCAATACTTAGGTCCTTTGATATCTCGTATCTGTATTTTGAACCGGCATTTAATGCAAAAACCTTATTTGTAACTCCGAACTTTTTCTCTCCTTCAATCTGCTGTTCAATTAACTTCGCAGTATAGGGAGTTCCGATGATCGGGGCATTGTAGCGGTGCGCAAGTTTTGGAATTGCACCTATGTGATCAAGGTGTCCGTGTGTGCAGACAATCGCCTTTACACTGCCTTCCACCGTATTCATTATGGTATCGTCCGGAATGGCCTTCATCTCGATTAGATCGAGAGAATGCATATTTTCAACTTCTGCATCCTCATGGATCATAATCTGGTCCAGTCGCAGACCCATATCAAATATTACTATCTCTTTGCCGTAGCGTACGGCAGTCATATTCCTGCCGACTTCATTATAACCGCCTACGGCTATTATTTCTACATCCATATTTTTAAACTCCTGAAATTTCAGATATTAATCATTTCTCTTGTAATTCCCGTAATATAGGTCCTTACTTTGGAAAGAGAATCCAAATCCTGCGATCCTGTAAGATACATGGAAACAACAAGCTCTCTTTGAATCTTTTCTATCTCTGCAGCAAGGGAATCATAACTTTCCATCGCCGGTTTTAAAAGCGGAAGAGCCATCCCGCAAAGAGATGCACCCAGTGCTACTCCCTTTGCAATATCAATACCGCTTCTCAGACCACCGGTTGCGATAACGGGCTTATTCTGACCCGCAATTTCAATCAGGGATACTGCTGTCGGAATACCCCAGTCAGAAAATATTCTGCCGGTCTCTGCAAGGCTTATTTCTTCTGCCCGAACCGCTTCAACAGCAGCCCAGGATGTTCCGCCAAGACCGCCGGCATCTATTGCAGAAACTCCGCAGCCCCACAATTTTTTTGCAGTTTCCAAAGAGATTCCGCAGCCGGTCTCTTTTACAATAACCGAATACTTTGATGTCTCGCACAGTTCTCTTATTGCATCAAGACAGCCTTTTGAATCATGATCACCTTCAGGCTGTATCGCTTCCTGTAAAGGGTTTAAATGGATACATATTGCCTGGGCATCAATCATTTCCACTGCCTTATCAGCCCACTCGGGACCTTTTTCACAGAGCTGTATTGCGCCGAGATTTCCACAGATAAATGCTTTGGGGGCTTTTTCACGTACAATTGTAAAGCTATCCTCAAGAGAGGGATTTTCAAGCGCTGCACGCTGTGAACCTACACCCATTCCGATATTGAAATGCTCTGCCGCACACGCAAGCCGCCTGTTCACTTCAAGTGTATCAGGATGACCGCCTGTCATTGCCGCAATAAAAAGAGGTGATGTGAGATTGTGACCAAGGAATCTCACCGATGTATCTATCATTTCCATATCGCATTCGGGAAGTGCGTTGTGCACAAGTTTCACATCATCAAACCCTGAGAAACCGGCCTCAATATTTTTCTCACAGCAGATCTCAAGGTGCTCTCTTTTACGTGAGGATGTATATTCTGATTTTTGTATATTCTCCAACCCCTTATCCGTACTGAAAAAGGGCATCTGCAGAGAGAAGAATTAAAAAAACAGCCCTTTGTGAAGAACTTAAGCGCCCCTCATTTCTAAAATGGCCCGTTTTTTTGTTTTCCTTCAGGCATTTCTGCCGTTCGACACTATGTGGGATTTTGTGTCTTTTTTGCCCTTATTCTACTATTTCCACACCACTTTATCTCTGATAATACAAATCCTAAATAGGTCAGGTAGAGGCCTTTTTGGAATTTTTTATATCAGAACGTTTTGTGGACATTTTCTCTGGTGACAACCGTGCCACCGTGGTCGCGCCCGTCTAAGAAATCACCGGTTCGGGATACGTGGAATATATTTGATTCAATTCCCTTTTCAGCCAGAGTGAGAAGCTCATCAATCTTGCCCCGCATTCCGCCTGTTACATCTGTATTACCGGATTCGTTTATTTTTAGATTCCGGGCGGAGACTGCATCAATGTGTGGTATCACACAACCGTCCTTTAAAACACCCGGTACATCCGTTGCAAGCCCGATTCTGTCAACAGAAATGCTGCCTGCAAGATAACTTATTAACTGATCTCCTGAAACAATGCAGGCTCCCTTCTCCTCGTCCATTGCGACATCTCCGTGAAGCACAGGTACTATGCCGTTTTTTACAAGAAGCTCTATGGGCCCGCATTCAAATGATATTAGACGTCCGTTTTTCGCAGTACATGCATCTAGCGGGTGCAGACCTACTGATTCCACACCGCTGGCACGAAGCGCGTTTACCACTGCATCATTCAATTGCCTGACAGCATGATGTGTGATAAATATACCTGCTTTATTTGTTTGATCTAAGCCCTTATCAAGGTGATGCTCTTTTGCCTCGGGATGACCACAGGAACCTGCACCGTGAATAATTATCGGGAATATATCTTTCCTTGCAGAAATTTCCTCTGCAAGGGCAGAGATCCTCTCACTATCCACCCTGCATCTTCCTGATTTGTCGGTTATTACACTACCGCCCAGTTTTAAAATAATCAGCTCTGCCATATTCGTCCTCTTTTCTTACGCCATCAGTATCAATTGTTGTTATAATAGCCCTTCCTTCTGCAGCCTCTATTGCCGCTGCAACCTTGCTCTTTGAACGTTTCGGGCAGAGTGCTATCATACATCCCCCTCCACCGGCACCTGTCATTTTTGCCCCGTATGCACCTGCTGTACGCGATGCCGCTATAAGACGTGACAACGCAGGATGCCCCACCCCCAGTGCCTCCAGGAGCGCATGATTGACATCCATATATTTTCCAAGAAGCTTTAAGTTTGAAAAATTATGCAGCGAACGCAATGTAACAGCCTCAATCGCATCGAGTATAGGATCTACCACAAGAGGATTGCTGGCCCTAAATTCCCCTACCATCTCAACAAGCTCGGACGTCTTATGAGAGACCATCGTATTGCCGATAACAATATTAAAATTCTCAGGCGGAAGTCTTCTCCTTTTGCCGTCTTTTATAAGGACAATCCCCCCATATGCCGAAACAAATGTATCTGTCGGGCTTGCACGTCCCTTCTGGACTCTCTTTTCAATTTTATATGCAATTGAAGCTATATTTGATCGTCCCAAATCAAGCCTGAACTCATCATTTATTGCTGACAGTGTTGCGACTACAACAGCTGCAGAAGAACCCAGACCTGATGAACTTGGAAGCTGGGAGTGAATATAGACACTTCCCGAAACTCCGGTCTCCTCAAAACAGCCCTCTATATAAGGAGAATTGACACGTGGAGGATTTCGGGATTTTCGGACCGTTACGTATACTCTCGGTTTTATAGCCATGGCCAGACCTGGTTTTCCGAAAACCACCGCATGCTCGCCAAATAAAAACACCTTGCCAGGTGCACTCCATGTAGCCATATATTTATTTACTCCACTGCCATTGCCGCATAACCGACTACCTGAAGATAGTCCTTTGTGACGTCACCGCTTGTCGAATAGTTAAGGAGAACTCCTTTATTAGCCCCCCTCATCCTGCAGTACTCCACCATCACTGTTATCGGACCATATCCGCACGCGCTTATACCCTCATCAAATATGCGGCGATAAAATTCAGCCGTATTGAGATCTTTTAGCGCATCTATAGCATATTTATCATATTTTAGAGCCCGTGATTCAGGCACATAGTGCGAGAAGTCAGAAGATGCAACAACTATTACATCTGATTTTGTATCTGAAACAGTATTATAGATTGCTTCTGCCATTGCAAGTGCATTTGCCCGACCCTGGTTTCCCATTAAAACTGCAACAACCTTCGCATCAGGGAATCTGAATTTAATAAAAGGCATCTGAACTTCAAGGGAATTCTCCTGCCGGGCATGAGCAAAATTATCCTCTTTTATTGCCATTGAAAGTTTTTTTGAAAGAAAAGAATCATTTTCAACTGTTCCAAGAGGAGTCTGCCATGAAAGTGTTGATATGCAGTCGGGATATCCGGCATGGCTCGGCCCGACAACAATAAATGTTCCGGAAAAATCACTCCTTATCGAGGAGTAGGCATGTGCTGCAGAAAGTCCAGAATAAGTAATTCCTGCATGAGGAGAGACAATACCAAGAGCGCTCCCGGTATATTTTAAAGAAACATTTCCAAAAAATTCAGTCAGCTGTTGCCTTAAAAGAGCAGGATTGTCGGGGTAAAATATCCCTGCAAGAGTTGCCCTGCGTGTCACCATGAAAGTGATATATACCCTTAAAAAGATTATAAGTCTATCTCAAAATCTTCCTGAGTAAGAGTTGTTGTAATTCCGCGTGACTTTAAAATCTCCCTTGTAAGGAGGAAGTAAATCATGCTGAGGGCTTTTCTTCCCTTGTTGTTTGTCGGAATTACGAGATCAATGTATTTTGTGATGTTGTTTGTGTCACATAGTGCAACTACAGGGATTCCACACTGTACCGCTTCTGTTATTGCCTGTGAATCTCCGATAGGATCTGTTACGATAATTACGTCAGGTTCCACGTACTGGGAGATTCTCTGATTTGTAAGCATTCCCGGGATAAAACGCCCGACTTTGGACGTTCCGCCAATTGCATCTGCAAATTTCTTTGCAGGGTACTGGCCGTACTGACGGGAGGTTACTACAAGGATGTTTGCAGAATCAAACTTTGAGAGAAATTCTGCTGCGGTCCTGATGCGATCATCAGTCTTCTGAATATCAAGGATATATAAACCGTCTCCGCGTACGCGGTAGATAAATTTTTTCATATCCTGGCTTTTCTGCTGGGTCCCGATATGGACACCTGCAGCAAGGTAATCTTCAACAGGGACAAGTGATTCATTAAGTTCTATTTCAATTTCAGTTGCGTTCAATACATCAGCTCCTATTAATTCTAAGTTCTTTTTACGGTGATAGGTATGACACCTTTCTGGTACTCTTCAATCGCGATCTCAAGAGGATCTATCTTCTCGGTTTTAACCAGAACAGGGGCGCCCATCGATATTTGAAGGGAACGTGCTCCTACAATTCTGGCTCTTTCATATCGGGTGTATGATTCCATTATGACTCCACAAAATTTTTTTCTGCAATAATTTTTGGAAAATGGGGTCGCTGAGATTCGAACTCAGGTCACAGCATCCCGAACGCCATAGGATTCCAGGCTACCCCACGACCCCCCCTAAATTTATTGATAAGGGTTGAGATCGTCAATGATCTCCTTATGCGTGAGCAGCATACGCCTGCAGCAATAGCGCTCAAGTCCGAGATCATCGAGAATCGCTTGTGGATTCTCTCCGGCATCTCTTCTTCTTTTAAACTCTTCCCATTCGGTAGAAACTACCTTTCCACATGTGAAGCACCGGACTGGTATCATTCTGATCTCTCCCTTATATTTTTACAAGTCTTAACGATAAGACTTTTGGAATTTTGCTCTTGCACCGCGACCATGCGGCTTCTTCGCTTCTTTCTGACGCGAGTCATTGACAACAAGAGTCCTGTCATATTCAAGGAATGTGTCTTTGATCTTCGGGTCATTGTGCCATTCGACAATACCACGTGCAAGTGCTGTTCTTACAGCCTCTGCCTGCCCCATGTAGCCGCCGCCTGAAACATCAATGCTTGCATCAACGCCATCAAGGACACCGGGTACTAGGAGAAGTGCTTCTGAAATCTTCATGCGCGAAAGCTCGGTCCCATAGATCTCAAGGGGTACGGAGTTGATACGGACACGTCCTTTACCTTCCCTAAGAGTTGCACGGGCAATTGCTGTCTTTCTCTTACCGCTTGTATTCACAACTTTAGACATATTAAAAAACCCCCTTAGAAATTCGCTCCAAGGCTTTTGCTGACTGCACCGACCGTCACATACTTTGGTGTTGAAAGACCCTCAATGTGAGCGGATTCGATAATCTCAACCTCTGCACCTGCAAACTGTACCGGAACACCGACATATACTTTGACAAGCTTGAGTGCCTCTGCACCACGCTGTCTCTTGTATGGAAGCATCCCCCTTATTGTACGCTTTACAATGTGTTCAGGCCTTCTCGGGTAGAACGGACCGCCTTCTCTGGAACCGCGCTTGCGTTTTGTATCATAGTCTTCAAGGATACGTGCCCTTGAACCGGAGATAACTGCATTCTCTGAATTTATAATTGCAATCTCTTCTCCCTGAAGAACACGTTTTGCCACAATACTTGCAAGCCTTCCGAGACGAAGGTCTGTTGCATCTATTACAGTTACCATTTCCTTCACCTCAGAATTCTGACTTTTTTACCCTCGGGATTTTTCTTAACGAGGTCTTCTATTGTCATACAGGTTCCTTTTGCGTCCATAATCTTGGTTACAGCGGAATCGCTGAAGTTCAGTGCCGCAACACTGACTCCGGCTTCCAGAATGCCACTTCCAAGAACCTTGCCCGGCACAATCACAGTTTCACCCTCGCGGGCGTACCTGTTTATCTTGCTCAGGTTAACTTCTGCGAAGTTATTGCTGGGCCTTTCCAGTCTCTTTGCAATCTCGCGCCATACACCTGATTCATTTGCCCTTGATGCTTCCTTAAGCATTGATACCAGGACAGAATAGCGTGGATTTGTCTTTGCAGCTCTCTTCATTTTTAGATCGCTCCAGATATATTGGTTAATACATTCACCAGACTCTCGGATTTGCCTTTGATATTTGAAAGTCCGCGCATGATAATCTCTTTTACGTCCATCGAACCGTCGCTTTCCACGACAAAGATGAACCTGGTATTATCAGGATTTACGCGAATTGCAGATTTTTCAATTCCGCTTGCCATACATGCTTTTTCACATAGTCTGCACATAGAGCAGAACTCAAGTCTTCCGTCAATTAATTCGACAGATTTCTTGTTCAGTTTCAGGATGCTGCGCGGACATTCCTCAACACAGGCACCGCAGGCATCACATCTGTCGTCAATTGTGATGACAGGATATGCTTTGTATCCACAGGCAAGTGTTGGCTGCCATTTAGCATGTTCAAGGCCGCAGTTTATCTCGGCATGAGCTTCCAACACCACTTTCTGCCCTTCTTCCAGTTTTACAATTGGAATGTCCGGGCTTACCGGTGCTGCGTCAGGGTTCTGTGGGATCAAATCACTGGATTTGATAGTGCACGGACCCTCAACACTGAGTGTATATACTGATTCGCATGCTGAGCACCCCTTGCCTTCGCAGGAGCACTCTGACTTTTTCTTGTATTCTGAAAGGTTTGTCCTGAGCGGAATGAGACCTAAGCGATGTGAGAGGATCTCGTCGAATAGTGCACTGGTATTGTCATATATCATCACATCTTCGATTGCCAGTTTTGGCACCTCACCAATCATCGTCCTGCGCAAAGTATTTGCAAACCCCGAATTTGCATCGGAGAGAACAAATTTTGCCACACAACTCTCAAGTCTGCTGAATGCAATATCCATTAATCAGACTCTCCTGCCCCTTCTTCCACCTTTAGCACGAATGCTGTCGTGTGGAACGGGCGTTACATCCTCCATACGTCCAATACGGACACCTGCACGGGCAAGTGCACGAATTGCAGCCTGTGCTCCGGGGCCGGGGCTACGCTGTTTCCCTCTTCCCGGTGCACGCACTTTTACATGAAGACCGACAAAGCCCTTGTCTCTTACTGCCTGGGCTATGTTCTGAGCCATCTGCATTGCGGCATATGGTGAACTCTCATTGCGTGCCTGCTTTACAACCATTCCGCCGGAAGACTTTGTTACAGTCTCTGCACCGGAAAGATCTGTTACTGTTATTACAGTGTTGTTAAATGAGGCATAGATATGAGCAACGCCCCATTTTTCATTTGAGTCTGCTGCCATTTACGCTCTGCCTCCGGATTTTATGCGTACAAGCTCAGGATGAACTTCGTTTCTCATCGGGGATGTACCGTAATATCCAATTGAAGACTCTTCGGATTTTTTTACACGGTATCCGGGAATGCTTACTTTTCTTCCCTCAACCATGATATGTCCGTGTGTGATAAACTGACGTGCCTGCTTTGGGGAACGTGCAAGACCGCGTCTGTAGACAATAGTCTGAAGACGACGTTCAAGTTCAGTCTCTGCCTTCATAGCAAGAACATCACCAATACCAGCACTTTCTCCAAGAAGTCCGTAGCGTGCAAGGTGGCCTAAAAGCTCATCTTCCTTTCT
>NZ_JBSREC010000007.1:0-10243 GCF_055145805.1 Methanomicrobium sp.
CAGTCGATCTCGTCATAGGAGTGGGCGTGAATATCTGAAACTGCCTTCCTGAAAGATTGTTTTTCAATAAAAAATCTTTAGTCTCTTTCGCCTCTTTATCACCTTCACCGGGATGACCCGCAATTATATAGGGAATTACATATTTCCTGAGATTTTCTTCCTTTTTTATTCGGTTAAATCTCTTTAAAAAATATTCAAATACTTCCCTTCTGGGTTTTTTCATATATTTAAGAACAGAATCAGACCCGGATTCTGGTGCAATCTTCATCTGACCGGAGATATTATTCTTCATAACTTCCCTTAAGAATCCTTCATCCAGAATACATGGGTCAAACCGGAGTCCGGAATTTATCTGTACATTTTTAACCTTCGGAATATTTTTAGCATCCTTTAAAAGTTTAAGATACTCTCCTGTTCCGGAAATGAGATGTTTACAACCTTCTCCATCCTTTAAACAGTCATTTTTTATGCATCCTCCGGTGCGGCATGATGATGCATACATGTTTGCAGAAGGGCCCCCTATATCAGAAATTGTGCCTGAAAAACCCTTTTTACCGGCGATCTTTTCAATCTCACCCAATACTGACTCTCTGCTTCTGGAAACAACTCTTTTTCCCTGATGCATTGATATTGCACAGAAAGAGCAGTCACCATAACATCCCCTGTGCGATGTAACTGAGGTTTTAATCATATCAAATGCCGGAACATTTTTGAATCGCGGATGAATTTTTCGCTCAAAATCCAGGGAATAGATCTCATCAAGTTCCTTTTGACTTATCTGCATACATGGATTCTGAACAAGATATCTTGTATCCTGTTTCTGGACAACAATTCTTCTGTCACAATTCTCCTCAAAAAGAACCTGTGCTTTTGCAAACGATTTTTTGTCTCCCAAAACCTCATCAAAGGAAGGAAGCAGTACATAATCCTCAAGACCTTCTATATCTTTTCTGATAACAACAGAATTCTCTACTGTCAGTTCTGAAAAAGGAATGCCTTTCTCTATTGCCTGAACTGTTCTTAAAAGAGGATACTCCCCCATCCCGTACAGAAGCACCTGCGCCTTTGAATCAAATAAAAGACTTTTCTTAACCTTATCCGACCAGAAATCATAATGCGCAATCCTGCGAAGTGAAGCCTCAATACCCCCGATTATTATCGGAGCATCTTTGCAGACACTTCTTATCTGGTTACAGTAAACGCTTATGCAGCGGTCAGGTCTTATCCGGTATCGTTTCTTATCACCGATGCTTGAAAAATACGGGTTTTTATCTTCACAGAAGAGATCTTCCTTTCGCGGTATTTTTGCGGAAGTGTAGTTTAAAACCATCGAGTCCATCTGCCCGCCGGATACTGCGAATGCAATCCTCGGAATACCAAGTTTTAGAAAACTCTCAGGGTCTTTCCATTTGGGCTGAGAAATGATACCTACCCTATATCCGTTTTTTTCAAGGAATCTTCCCAGAATTGCCATAGCAAATGACGGGTGATCCACATAGGCATCAGGCGTTACGATAATTACATCGCAACAGTCCCACCCTCTTTTTTTAAGATCATCCTGTGTAGTCGGCAGAAACATAATTTATATTGTACTCTTTGCTTTGCAGAAATTTATTATAATTGTATCAACATTGCAAAATTAACAAAAATAATCCTTTTTGATTTTTTTCAATCAGATTAATTCAGTCAATTTCTGTTACCTTTTAATTATTTATTCAGGCTGTATTTTTTCACAATCTTTATTAACAGTTTCATGGAAACTAATTACCAGTAAAATCTGGATGTTTTATTATGAAAATTGGAATTATTGGAGGTACAGGCGATATTGGTGAAGGTCTTGCCCTTCGTATCTCGGACAAACATGAAATTATTCTCGGGTCACGTGAGCCTTCAAGAGCAATAGAATCAGCAAAAAATATTGTAAATCTCCTAAAAGAGCGCGGAATGGAGAGCAACTGCCGCGGGACAACCAATGATGAAGCTGTAAAAGAGGCAGATATTGTGGTGATATCTCTGCCCTTCCAGCATGTAAAATCAACTCTTGCCGGGATAAATCCTGAATATTTTAAGAATAAGATTGTTATCTCGCCGGTTAATCCAATGATCAGAAAAGACAGCTGTTTCTTATATAATCCACCGGAAGAAGGTTCTGCTGCACTTGCAATCAAAAAGATGCTTCCCGAATCAGCCAGACTTGTAACAGCATTCAACAATATTGCTGCACGTAAATGGGCAATGCTTGATGTGGTTCTGGATTATACAGTAGCTGTAACCAGCGATGATCAGGAAGCAAAAAAAGAGGTAATGTTATTCGTTGCACAAATTTCCAAACTTCAGCCTGTTGATGCAGGCACGCTTGATGTAGCATGTATTGTTGAGAGTCTGACACCACTTACAATAAATATCGCTCAAAATAATAAATTAAAAGATCTCAGTATCTATATGAAATAAATTAATTTTATAGATTAGAATTATCAAACACTTTTTACCAGTTTTTTGCGCATTTGAAAATAAATTACTAAATTTCTTAAATTTTTTATCCAGACAATATTCTATTGTTCTCTGAGATAACTTAAAAAAAGCAAAATTCAGATTATAATTGAATTTTTTTATAGAGATTAACCATTTATAAAAGATCTATCTGTCAGAACTTAGATTCCTATAGATTTTATATATATGAAGATTAAATATTCTTGGTCAAAAGTAGTTTCTAAATTATAAAATATAACTGACTACAATGACAGGAAGCAGAAAATATGTCGAAAATAAACCCATTTGAGATGGCCCAGCAGCAGTTTATGGATTGTGCTAATATACTCAACCTTGAACAGAGCGTCATTAACATTCTTATGCAGCCAAAAAGGCAGATTCAGGTCTCAATACCTGTAAAGATGGATGATGGCACCACCCGTGTATTTCAGGGATTCCGTGTTCAGTACAACAATGCACTTGGCCCATATAAGGGAGGAATTCGTTTCCACCCCGATGAGACAATTGATACAGTCCGTGCACTTTCTGCATGGATGACCTGGAAATGTTCTGTTCTCAATCTGCCATTAGGTGGTGGAAAGGGAGGCATCATATGCAATCCTAAAGAGATGTCCGAGGGCGAACTGGAACGTTTAAGCCGCGGATATGTCCGTGCACTCTGGCAGAATATGTGCCCTGAAACAGATGTTCCTGCACCTGATGTTTACACCAATAGTCAGATTATGGCATGGATGATGGATGAATATTCCGTAATTCAGGGAAAAAATCAGTTTGGTCTTCTTACCGGAAAGCCAATTATTCTAGGTGGTTCACTTGGCCGCAATGATGCAACTGCAAGGGGCGGAATGTATACACTCCGTGAAGCCGCAAAGGAACTTGACATTGATCTCTCCAAAGCAAAAATTGCAATATTAGGTTTTGGAAACGCAGGTGTATATGCAGCAACTCTTGCACAGGAATTGTTTGGATCAACAATTGTTGCAGTCACAGACTCAAAAGGTGGTATTTATGATGAAAACGGTCTTGACATTGATGCAGTCGTAAAACACAAGGCTCAAACCCGTTCTGTTACCGGATATAAAGAATTGAAGACCCTTACAAACAATGATGTCCTTTCTCTTCCTGTTGATATTATCGTTGCAGCAGCACCCGAAGAGGGAGCAATCAATGCAAATGTTGCAGCAAACATCAAAGCAAAAGTCATTTGTGAACTTGCAAATGGTCCTACCACACCTGAAGGTGATGTCATTCTCCATAAGAACGGTGTTCATGTAATTCCGGATTTCCTCTGCAATGCAGGCGGAGTTACTGTTTCATATTATGAGATGGTTCAGAACATGTACATGCACTACTGGACAATAGAGGAGATTTATGAAAAGCTTGACAATGCAATGACAAATTCATATCATAATGTCCTTTCAGCATCTAAAGAATATAATATAAACATGCGTCAGGCAGCATATGTTGTTGCAGTCAAACGTGTTGTTGAAGCAATGAAAATTCGCGGCTGGGTATAACTCTGCCAATAATTTTTTCTTTATTAATTTAAAAATGCAATCTTCGTTTTTTTGGAAATATTTCAGATTATTTGGCTCTGTAGAAAACTGATTCACATTTTTCAACCAACATGTTGTGCAGAAAACCGGATGAAAAACTTATGAAGAATAGTGAAATAGGGGATTTCTTTTAAGCTCAAAAATTCTCTGATTAAAAATTAAATCTCCAAAAGCTCACAGAAATCACGATCATCAACACCTATCTCTTCTTTTAGAATAATAAGTGAAAGATGCTGATGCTGATTGAATTTCTTTTTTGAGAATATTGATAAACGAAGAGGCACTCTTGATTCTTTTATTATCTCCTGAGAGATTTTCACAAGATTGATGTACCTGTTCTACAACATTTATTTGAGAACTTCGCGTTTATTTATGGTTAATAAAAATAGAATTCCTGTACAATCGATCTTTCGGTCGCTATTTTGCAGGAGAATTTCTACAAAGTCAATTATTTACAATTTATTAATCAAATATTAATAATAAAATATATGATCTAAAAAAGAGAAATTATTTGTTGTCTATCTGACTTAGAATATTTTCCATTACCTTGTCAACATGCTGCCAGGTAACTTTATTCTGGTCTGATCCTTCACGGCGGACAATGAAAGGTTTTCCCTCATCACCTGCTTTTCTCATATCAGGATCAAGCGGAATGTCTCCAAGGTAAGGGACTTTAAGCTCTTCTGCCGCTTTTTCTCCACCACCCATTCCAAAAAGATCAATCTTATCACCACAATGCGGGCAGATAAGGCCACTCATATTCTCGATTATTCCAAGAACTTTTATATCCAGTTTTTCGACAAATTTAACAGACTTGGAAGAATCCAGAATTGCTACTTCCTGTGGTGTTGTAACAATTACTGCACCGGCAATGTTAGGTGCAAGCTGTGCAACTGATAATGCTTCATCACCTGTTCCCGGAGGAAGATCAACAACAAGGAAATCAAGCGCACCCCAGTTTACATCTTCAAGAAACTGGCGAATCGCATTATTTTTCATTGCACCACGCCAGATGACAGGACTGGTTGTATCAGGAAGCAAAAAAGCCATTGAGACAACACCCAGATTTCCCATAACCATTACAGGGTCAATGTGCTTGCCATCCATTGAGGAAAGTTTTTCCTTATCAATACCAAGCATCTTTGGAATATTCGGGCCATGAATATCTACATCTGCAATACCGGTTTTATATCCCTTATTTGCAAGAGACATTGCCAGATTTGTGGCAACAGTACTCTTGCCAACACCACCTTTTCCACTGAGAACCAGTATAACATTCTTTACATCCATCTCAACTTTGGGTGCAAGACCCGAGGCTTCTTTTTTTGGATCATTACAGCTGGCAGCTGAGGCACATCCGCTGCAGTTGCCGTCACATTCAGTATTTGGTTTTTCTTCGACCATTTTTATCTCTCCAATATAAGTAAATATACAGATTTGTCTGTAGAATATTCAGAATTATTTAAGATAAATGTATCAATTGTATCACCAATTCTCTTTTTAATAAAAGACGTCAATAGACGATATCAAATTGGCAATTACGGCATAATATTTGTAATTAGACCATTATTTTTTCAAATCAGGTATTACACTCCCTTTAAAATGTATATGATTTTCCGCATACTTTTTGTAAGAATTGAATATTATCTCCCCGGTTTTTTTCAAATCCACCACAAAATAATTATTTTTAATATGTATACTTAAATTAAATATTTTTCAAAAAAGTGAAGCACAATGTACTTCAGCATAATAAAAATGTCTTATACTGCAAGAAAATACAGGGAATTCTGGAACAAAACAAAAGAAGAATCCTCCCTGTACTCTTTATTCAGTGAACTTTTTTACAAAGAATTAAAAAAGGAGAAGAAATTTAATTTCCGTCCGGAATTTGAATCATGTTATCCGTCTTTTTTTGCGGTATCAGAAAAAAAGCCGGATGACAATTCAGAAAAATGGAAGATTATTTCAAACGAATATGAACCATATTTCAATAAAAGATGAATTTGATTTTTAAATAAGATTCAACGCCGACGGATATTCAGATCATAAGGTTACATATTCATATGGTAAAAATATAGAATACAGTTCAATAGAATGTATGGGAAGAATGAAAATTACCGATACTTTAAAGTTTAAAAGTGCTCTTTTTTACGAGATGGGAGATTTAAGAGTATTTGGAACATGAATTATTTTAATAAAAGATTTTCTATAAATTGTGAATTGTACTGATGATTTTCTTCTTTTTAAAATCATTGGGAACATTTATTTCTTCTTATACACTGGCATACATCACAGATTGTCACCGAACCTTCTCCGGTAATTACTCCTTCAGCCCATGCTTCAATAATATCATTGAGATCATTTGAGATGCTTATATCTCCCATACCTCTTTTTTTACTTATATACTGTGAAACAGCGGCACGTGACATTCCCATCCACCTTGCAACTTTCGCCTGAGGGATTCCCTTATCTACAACAAGACGAAATACAAGCTCTGCTCTTATCTGAGGAAGATAAACACGAACAATCTCATCGCAGGTCATTATATCGCACAAGAAAGGTCTCATGTTGATACCATTTCCGGTACATCATCAGAGCCTGAAACTTTATTTTTTTGATATAATACCTGCCTGGCATCCCTGAAATTGAACTTTTCTATTATAAGTCCGCTCTCCTTTAAACGCTTTAATGCATATCTGATTGTTCGCGGAGCTATCTCTGCCTCAACTGTCATATCTTTAAAGGTCTTTGGTTTTCCGTCATCAAGAATACGCAGTACGACTTTCGCCGATGGTGGAAGACGCAACTTGTTAACGCTGTTAACGACTGGCATAGTTTATATTGTTAACACTGTTAACATATATAGTTTCCGCCAGACACCAATTCAGCAGAATGGCATCTTTATTAAAAATAAAGCTCATCAAGGTGTTTTTTACAACATCTATTTTAAAAAAGCAAATTTTTTATTATTAGAAATTATTCAAAATGACATAATAACCAAAATGCTAAAATCAGATTGAAATATCAAAATTTAATATAGAGAAAAAATTACACAAAAAAAATTAAAACCCAATATAACCCGATTAACAATATTCCTTTAAAATTCCTTTGTATATTTCAACTGTTTTCTTTAGGTTTTCAACAGAAACCCTCTCATCAATTCCATGTATGGTTTTGATATCCCCGGGACCGTATTCAATTACATTAAAACCCATATCCCTCAGATACCTTGCATCACTTGCCGCCCACTGAACAATCGGGTATGATATCTCGCCATAAACCTTTTCAATTTCCCTGCATGCTGTTTTTACAATCTTTGATTCAGAATCAGTAAATGTCGGGCCACAAAACTCAAATGTGGTCATCTTTGCAGAAGGGTTATTTTCGTGCATCTCTTTCTGGGTTCTATTGACATCACAACCCCACGGAATTCTCATCTCAAGATTAAGAGAGCATCTCTGTGCGACAATATTTATCTCCTCTCCGCCGCAGATCATGCCGGGATTATATGTGATCTTTCTCAATACCTGATCCGCATCATCAATCCCAAAAATATCTGATAATACAAGAGAAGATCTCATTATAATTTCTTCAAGATTTTCTTCATTTACAAATTCTCTTAAATTGAGCATTTTTATATATGAAAGAAATTCAACCGAACTCATTATAGCGCTTTTACCAACTTTTGGATAAAGCGAGCCATGTCCAGGTTCTCCTGAAAAATCAAATTTAGCTCTTAAAAGCCCTTTCTGACCAATTGCAGGATTAAGATACGGTGTCGGTTCGGCAATGATGCAGTCACAGGGACGGCTTATCAGCCCTTTCTTGAGAAGATATTGGATTCCGGCATCCCCTCCATTCTCTTCATCGCACACAAAACAGAGATTGCATGAGGGTGTAATGCCTTTTTCAATAATATCTGACACTGCACACAGTATTGCAGCGCATCCGCCTTTCATATCGGTCGAACCCCTGCCAAATACATAACCTCCGGAAATTTCACCTGAAAAAGGATCTCTTTCCCAGCCCTCATTTAATGCAGGCACAACGTCCAGATGACCCATAAGCATCAGGGGTAATTTATCAAAATCAGTGAAAAGATTGCACCGGCCGGCTCCGTCGTCAGTTACTTTAAAGGGAATTCCAAGACTTTTTAGAACATTCCCAATATAATCCGTGACCTCTGTGGTTTTACCAGGGGGATTTTCGCTTTTAATCTTTACAAGATCAGAGCAGACTTCAGATACTTTCATATGCTTACTTTTTTGTGCTTAAAAATTCTTTAAACAAAATATCAAGTGATCCGCCCTGATACATGCTCTTTATAAGTTTCTGATCGAAAAATTCCTCAATCCACAGGTTAAAAGAATTGACCGGCGTCGGCTGGTTGCTGGAGGGATCAATTACTATTCTAAAACTCCTGTACCCGCAAGATGTTGAATTGTCATATATAACTCTCCACAGGTAAGGAAGAGAATCAAATTTTTCACGATGATTAACCTTTAACCAGTTGATAAATTCAGGGAATAATGCCCGGTCACCCTTCTGTTCCTCATCTATACGCCAGCGCATATATTCCTGATTCATCTTGTTTCTAATATTATGATAATTATAGGATAAAATACACACAGAGAAATCTATGTGAGCAAGAGAATCCATAAAGTAAAAATACAATACCTGGTTAAAATCCCCTACGGATTCAAGAACAAGTGATTTTGAGTATAATCTGTCAATTACGCCACAGTACTCATTTTTTTCCTGCATCATGATAATCTATTAACTCATATTGCAAAAAAATATTTGTAAGTATGCACAGTTTTTAAAAAAATTATTTGAAGTAGGGTTCGCGTCTGCTTACAGCAATTTTAAAGAGTTCTTCAAGTTCGGCACCATGTTTGCCCTTAATATTTAAGTGGTTGTCATGCCGGAGAAGACAGGGCTTTAATTCCCCGTCGGATGTTACTCTCAGACGATTGCAAAAAGCACAGAACTCATTATTATGCATTGGACGTACAATTTCAACTTCAGCACCCTCTATACAGTATTTTTTCCGGTGGTGCATTCTTCTTGTGATTATAGTCTTAGATCTGTTTTTAAGATCTTCTTCCAAAGAACTGACCTGACTTTTTTCATTTTTGTCATCCAGATCCATCAGTTCAATAAACTGAAGAATAATATCTTTTTTACCACGCACATATGATATAAAATCCTCAATTTCATCATCATTACACCCTTTAAGGAGAACGACGTTTAATTTTACAGGAGTTAAGCCCGCCTTTACTGACGCATCTATCCCGTCAAGAACAAGGGACAGATAATCCTTACCACTGACCTCCCTGTATTTATCAGAATTTAAACTGTCAATACTGATATTAACCCTTGAAAGTCCTGCGTCCTTTAAATCCTGTGCAATTGGTGCGAGAAGAGTCCCGTTTGTAGTCATGGATGCCTCCATCGAAGGAGGCACGGCACGAATAATATCTACAATATCTTTTCGGAGTGTTGGTTCACCACCGGTGAATTTTACACTGTTCATATTTAATTTTGCGGCCGTCTTTAATATTTCAGAGATATCATCAAGAGTCATCTCTTCTTTGGGAGATACCTCACCCTCTCTGTGACAATATTTGCAATTAAGATTGCATTTTGAAGTAAGACTGAGTCTTATATTAGTAACCGGTCTGTTATAGCCGTCCTTCAGAAACATTTGAGAATCCTTTGAAATTTTTAGCGACAATATAAACCTCGGTGCTGCCCTTTCTTGTCGCCCTTGTTCGGTGAACCTTAACCCCGTAGAAATTGTCCCTCGCCATATCCAGAACTTCCTTAAACATATCTCCCTGAAAAGCCTTTACTACAAAATTACCTCCGGGTTTTAAAACAAGAATTGCGAATTTAAGAGCCTCCTCAGATAATCCCATAGCTCTTGCCTGGTCATAGGATTTATGTCCTGATAGTTTGGGAGATGCATCACATAAAACTACATTTACAAGATCCAGGTGTGAGAGAATCTGTCCCTGAACTTTTTCAGTTGTAATATCACCCCTTATTGTAATCACATTTTCAAGAGGAGTAATATGATTCAGATCAACACCTATCACCAGACCTTCAGTCATACCCCGGATTACCTGCGACCAGCTTCCCGGTGCGGCACCCAGGTCCACAATATTATCATCTTCTCTTATAATCCCAAATTT
>NZ_JBSREC010000008.1:0-26092 GCF_055145805.1 Methanomicrobium sp.
AACGGAATCATAACATTTTCTGCTGAAACAAGTACTTTGATCCCAACAGGAACTCCCATTGAATCCCTCAAATCATCCACAAGACTCTTTATATATCCTGCTGCAATGACATGCTGCTGATCTGCAGACTGATTCAGGTTCTCATGTACCAAAGAGAGCGCAATAATTCGTCTTTCTGCTTCTCTTAAGACATCTTTTATATTTACATCCTCAATTCCCGAGGCCTGTATATTAATAAGGCTTGATATTATCTGGAGATTATTTCTGACCCTTAAGTGTATCTCATCTATTAAACGCTCTTTATCCCGCAGAGCTTTTCTGATCTCAGTTACATCCTCAAGAATAATTGTAATCCCGGGACTTCCGTCATCAAAGACTGTCGGTATTAATTTTACCAAAAAGAAGTAATTCCCGGATTCATCTTCCCATTCAATCTCTTTAGCCTCATCAGAGCCGCGTAAAAGCTCATTAATTGATTTTAGCACAGAAGCATTTGATACAACCGGCAGGGAAGATTCCGGGAGTTTTATACCCATCATATCATCACGTTCATAGCCTGTGAAAAGGAGAAAATTGTCATTTGCCTGAACAATACGCTGATCAGCATTTAAGACAAGAATGGCATCTGAAGAAAAATCAAGCATTGCAGATATCGGAACACGGTGTGAGAGGAAATAGACCTTCGCAACACCTATGCTCCTCATGTCAACATGCCCCGATATCAGAAGCATATTCAGATATTTGGAGACTGAATTGCGATTCATATTTAGAAGTCTTGAGATATCTGTTATACTCAGACCTCTCGGCTCTTCCTTTAGAAGCTCCATTACTCTTGCGAGCTCTCTTTTGCTTTCTTCAATCTGCCTTGACATAAGTTCTCACGGACATGGTAATTTTGCTTTTAATAACACTTAAGGGTTACCCAAATGATATGCAATATTGCTGCGATAGATTAAATCCGTTGTAATTGGAAAATAACAAAAATTTATTCTTTTTATTAATCATTTTAGTCTCAGATCCAATCCTGTATTTATTGTTAATTTAAAAAAAGACTTTTGAGTCTGTAATCTTAATAATAAACCTTAAATTTTTGACCTTTTTTATGCCATCAGTAACTATTTTTACTGAACAGAGAAGAAGTATAAACATACATTGATAGAAGAATTTTTTGCTGCCGCGTCACTGACAGGTTTTGTACTTTTTCTGATGCCGGGACGCTTTCGAAAATATTTTGCGGTATTTGCCTGGGTTTCTCTTGTGGCAATGATATTTGCAAATTTCCCTGAATACATCCACGATAACAATATCGCATACCCGTTAATCGCTATAGCATCTCTGCCAGTCCTTTTTGCAACAGTAAAAATGCTCATGAAAGATGACAAAACTGTTTTTTCTGCAACAAGAGGCGCTGCGGTTGCATTTCTAATCTATGCACCTTTTGCATATATTGAGCAGGCTAAAAACCTCCTCATATCTGCAAATGTGTCAATGCTGCAGTGTTTTCTGGACTATGTCGGATTTACCTATACTATGTCCGGCTGGAATATGTTTCTGCATGATATATTCAGGGTCGAGATTGTGCTCGGTTGCACAGGAATACAGGCTATTGCTGTTTTGATTGGGGTTTTGGCAGCAATACCATCAGAAACTTCAAAAAAGGTACTGTCAGCAGCCATTATTATAATAACAGTTGTTGCAATGAATTTTCTGAGAAATATTTTTGTAATACTTGCATATACACAACAATGGTTCCAGTTTTTCCCCGAAATCGCCTCAAACGGCCAGTACGGATATGAGAGTTTTTTCTGGGCACATAATATCATATCAGAGTTCGGACTTTCCCTTCTTACAATAGTAATCATCGGGCTGGCACTTCTAAAAATAAATCCCGGGTTTAAGGAATTCATTAGGGAATTAATATCAGTTTATTCAAAAGAGCTGAAAATAATATTTAAATCAGGAAAATGAGCGTCATAATTATGACCTGCCCATATTAATTCACGAGAATTAAATCAGTATAATTTATTGGTGCGTAAGTGGTAATTTTTATATCACAAATGGCTGCAATTCTTCTTACACTATCTCTTATATCATTTGTAATATTCTTAATGCCAATTGACTTCAAAAAATATTTCGCAGCTTTGGGATGGCTTTTTCTGGGAATTTTTTTCGTCGGTACATCAGCACTATACCTTATAGAAAATGAATTTGTTTATCCGTTTATTGCACTTCTTTCACTGCCGGTTTTTATAATTACAATTAAAAACTGTCTTCTTGAGGACAAAACAGCACTTCAGATCACAACTGTCGCATCCATAGCCTTCCTGATATACTCGTTTGTTGCGTTCATCGACCCCTTTTCAGAATGGATGATTGCGTCCCAGGTGGAAAATACTGTCCTTGCACTGACAGCAATCGGCCATCCCGCATCGGTCTCGACATGGGACACAATACTCAGCAACGGCTACATTATAATAATAACCATTTCATGCACACCGATTGTCGGAACAGCAGTAATGCTCGGACTTACAGCCGGTGTTGACGGAACAAGACAGCAAAAAATTCTTGCCTGTCTTTTTGTAATTTTATCACTTGCCATCCTCAATATCGTCAGGCTGATATTTGTCGTAGTGGCATACTCGGAACAGTGGTTCCCTTACTTCCTTGAGATCGCGTCAGGCGGTTATCCGGGATATGAAAGTTTTTACTGGGCACATAATGTTATCGGCAGAATAAGCTTCACCCTTCTTGCAATAGTTGTTGTCGGAGGCGGTCTGATTGTTTTTATACCGGCTATAAAGCAGTTTTACTCAGACATTCTTTATTTCTATTACAGAGGACTCAAAAGAATGGCAGATTCATTTTTAAGAATCTTTAAATCTGATTAAAATAATTTTTTAACTATGGAAGAATCCCTCTTCCCGCGTATATTATTATCAGCACCCGGGGGCCGTTTTTTAATTGAATAAAATAAATGAAAACGCCGTTAAATTAAAAAAAAGGCGTTCATATAATTTTTATCTCTTCATTGCAGTTTTTTTAATTGCACTTTCTATTATTATATTGTCAATATCTGCCGGATTCATTTACTCAGAGAATATAATCCATAAACAGGCGGAAATTTCCCAGAATGAGGTCATTGAACGTATATTCTATGATACCGAACTTGTAAATACCGGCCTTGAGATGTATGATACTTCTCTTAACAACAGGGTTGAGGCTTATTTCCAGTATTTCATGGAAGAGTATGAGAAAAGCGGCGGTAATCCTGACACAATGGATCTCTCATCTGTTGCAAAAAAAACAGGCGACGGCGTAACTCTCTACATAATAAATAAAAGCTATGTGATAACCCATGCGACAAACCCGGACAGCATAGGTCTTGATTTTAAAAAATACTCACCCTATTATATAGAGTATCTTGAAAATATCAGGACTTCAGACGGGGAATTTTTCCCGGAACGTGTTGTAACAGAAATTGAGACAGGACTTCAGAAGAAATTCGGATATATGCCAACGCCTGACAACAGATATATCCTTGAGATAGGCCTCTATGACGAGGAGTTCGACAAAGTCAGAAAAGAACTCAAATTTTCTGATAATATAGAAGAGATTGCCAAAAACAGCCCTTATATTACGAGTGTCCGGATCTTTAACAAATTAAAAGAGCCGGTCGGGGATTGTGACTTTTCTCCGGAACCTGAATTCATAAGCTTTCTTGAGGGAATTTTTGCATCAGAGACGGGAGTGGATGTAACAGACCCAAAAACAGGAGAAACCCTTCGGTATCTCTATATCCCACTTAAAAGTAAAACATACGGCTCTGATAACAGTCTTATTGTCGAACTTGGTCTTGACAACGGTCCGCTGAATAAGATGGTTGAAGGAATTTTTTTACAATACCTCATAATTGGTATATTCTCTATTGTCATGTGCATTGCTTTTTCTGTCCTGATATCACGCCATTTTTCTGATGAGATAGAGGGGATTGTAAAAGACATCTCAGTTATTTCCGATGGTGATCTGAAGCATAAAATCAGGGATTCAAAGGTCAGGGAATTTAAAACTCTTGAAGAGAGCATCAATCAGATGGTCGAAAATATAAATAAGAATATTGAGAGATACAAAGAGAGCCAGAAGATTCTCAAAATGGAAAGGGACAGGGCAGAGACTTATTTTGATCTGGCCGAAGTCATCTTTATAGCATCCGAAAAAGACGGGAAAACAAAGGATATCAATAAAAAAGCCCTTCAAATTTTTGAATATTCCAGGGATGAAATAAACGATAAAAATATCTTCGATCTCCTGTTTACAGACAACGACAGGGAGATAGTAAGAAGTCTCTTTATGGAGGCAATAAAATCTGATAAATCCTTACCTTTTGATTTTAAATGCAAAATAAAGACAAAGACGGGTAAAATCAGGGATGTAAGCCTTAACACTGTTATTTTAAAAGATAGCAATGACGAAATCAAAGGGCTGCTTACAACCGGAGCAGATATAACTGACGAGCTTGCAATCAAAAAAGAACTTGAATCGTCCTTAAATCAGAAAAATGTCCTCTTAAGGGAGGTTCATCACAGGGTAAAGAACAATCTCCAGATAATAACAAGTCTCTTTGAACTCAAATCATCCGTCACAGACGATGAAAATCTTCTGAAATTCTTAAAAGAATCCAATTCACGAATCAACTCGATGGCGCTTGTTCATGAGATAATGTACAAATCCGAAAACTTTACAAGAGTGAATGTTCCGGATTATACACGCTCAATAGTCTCCGAAACCTTCTCATGCCACATGCCGGATGCAAAGATTGACGTTGATTATGATATGGATGATGTATTCTTTGACCTTGATCACTCGATACCTTATGGCCTTTTAATTAACGAACTTGTGTCAAATTCTCTTCTTCATGCATTTAAAGGAAGAGATAACGGCAGAATTTCCATATCGCTTAAGAAAAAGGATGATGATAAAATTGTTCTGACGTATAAGGACAACGGCTGTGGTCTTCCCTCTGATGAAATCCTCAAAAACAAAGAAACCATCGGGTTTGATCTTATATCAGGACTTGCAGCTCAGCTTTCAGGAGAGATGCAGATTATAAGAGAAGAAGGAACGACTTTTATTATTGAGATGGAAATGCCTGAAGAGCAGTTAAGATTCTGATCAAAGACTGTATATTATTTCAAAAATTATCCCGCCTGAGATGACAAGCATCAGGCAGAATATAAGTGACGATATGCCGGCCGTCCACCGGAATGCAGAAAGAATGTCAGGGCCGGCGTTGTAAAGACTCCTCTCTTTCTTTCCTATTACATACACACCGGGCTTTACAAACGCCGTTTTAACACCGCCTGCAATGATGGAGATCGGAATTCCCCCGTTAGGGCCTGCTCTTTTCTTTCTGTCTGATAAAAATACCTGCCATGCAGAGCGGGATGTTCCCTTTAATGTAAAATAGATCAGAAGAATCAGTCCTGTAAACCTTGCCGGAATATAGTTTAAAAGATCATCAGTGCGGGCAGAAAACCATCCTATACGCAATCTTTCATCTTTATAGCCCAGCATTGCATCCATTGTGTTAAAAGCCCGGTAGAATGCACAACCAAAGAGTCCGAAGACTGTAAAGTAAAATAGCGGCGATATTACAGAATCAACAAGGTTTTCAGCCATTGATTCATAAGCTGCCGAGAGAATCTCTTCGTCGTTTAAGGATTCTGTATCCCTTGATACAAGCATCTGAACTTCATTTTTACCGCCTCCTGATAAAAGAGCATCCTCCACACATCTTACATGCTCTTCAAGAGATCTCCATGAAAAGCAGATCTTTAAAAGAAACGGGGCCATAATCAAAAAAATTAGAAAAGGGGCATATCTCTCAAAGAGATAAAAGGGAAGCGAAAATAAAAGGGCTGTAAATACAGCCAGAAACACGCCTGAAAATCTCTGAATATATACAGGATAAAATACAGGTCTGCCCCAGAAGCCTATAAATCTCCCAAGTATGGCGACAGGATGCAGTCTGCTGTGAGGATCTCCAATTACCCTGTCAGCGACAAGGGATAAAAGCAGAACTAAGGCCGGCAGCGCCATGCAACAACAACAGCCATTGTAAGAAGAATAATCGATGCAAAGCCTGCAATATTTCCAAAATACAGGTATCCTGCCACGTATGCCAGCCAGCCGGATATCATAAATGCCATTATAACAAGAGGATAAAGGTAATTTTCCCTCCCCGGATTCGGAGACTCTATTTCATCGAGTACATCAGGGATATCAATCTCCTTATCATGGACATTCACTCTAAAAGACTCTTTTACAATCCCGTATCCTGTAATAATATCAACCTGGAAACTGCCTGTGGGAGCTGTCGAGAATACAGGAATGCGAAACTCCATATCCTCCTTTAAGTAGATGTTTTCATGGAGAAAAAGGGTAAAACGTCGGGCGTTTACGACAGATACAGTAACATGGAGAGGGGACCCGTGATTTTTGAGTTTTAATACAACGTCTTCTCCAACCTCAACATCGACACATTCCGGAGCCTCAATCGAGTTGATATTCCTTTTGTTTATATTTATCCTGTGTTCTGCCATTCTTAAAACACCCCCGTATTTTTTAAGATTACTCTTCCTTCTCCCTCGGGAGGAGATCAGGTATTCCCTCTGAAATCGGATAGTCAGTCATACATTTTTCGCACTTTAATTTACCCTCGATTACGTCTTCCTCTCCGCTCTCAAGAATTTGCTTTTTTTCAACTTCCAGTGTTAAATCGCCCTTGCACACAGGACAGCACAATATATCGTAGGTTGACATCCTCATCTTAATTCACCTTTATTATCTTATATCAATTATCTGGGTCATCTCCGGACCGGTGGAGATTAATTTAATCGGAACACCGATGTCTTCTTCGGCTTTCTTTAAAAATTCAAGTGCCTTAGGTGTTAACTGGCTGTATTCGGTTGCACCGAAACACTTTGAATCGACGTGATCAATACCTGTGATAGCCCCGATTGTGCATCCGTTTATCATAGCAGAGTATTTTGCCATCCCGCCGTCCCATACACCAATTCTTCTCTCACGGTGTGTTACTGTCCCAAATTCAGTTATGCCAAGGCGTTTTGAATCTTCGCTTGACATCTCGGTTCCGAAAGGACCTTCTCCGACACGTGTCGGATATGCCTTAAAGACCACTATTACATCATCAATTCTTGTGGGCCCGACACCGTTGTCAGCTGCTATCTGTGATGCAGAGGTATCCTTGCTTGTGACAAACGGATAGGTTCCGAAATAAAGGGAGATTCCAAAACCCTGTGTCCCTTCAAGTAGTACAGTCTCACCGTTGTCAAGAGCGGTGTTTATCTCCAGTGCGGCATCGATAAGATAATTTTTTAGTTCAGGAATGTCCTTTGCCTGTTTTGCAGTCCTGTTCACACGTGCAACGTTTGCAGGTCCGCATCCGGTTCCTGTTGAACCTATTGTCTTTGAAAGGTGCTCATTGCCTTTGTCCTGGAGAATATGCTCTTCTTCTATTATGCTGCATCTGCCATCGATGAAAACGCGGCCTTCAACGCCTACCGTTTCAATCTCAGCCTTTAAGACATTCGGGTCAACCAGAACACCGCTTCCGATGAGAAGTTTTGCATCCGGAAATACAAAGCCTGACGGGATCATCCGCACACCGTACTCTTTGTCTCCCACCATTACAGTGTGTCCTGCATTCGGTCCGACTCCGCCACGGGAGATTATTGAGGGTTTATCCTTGTGTGCTACATGAGCGACGATCTTTCCCTTACCTTCGTCGCCAAAAAAGCCACCTACAATTATAGTACAACTCATTTATGTTTCATTAAAGATGATGTCAGCATTCCAGATAAAAGTATCATGATGAATTTTTTTGTGGAGGAATCAGCAAAAATTTTCAAAATATTAATTTTTTCATTTTTTCATTATTTTACTGTAATAATTCTTTATCACTCCGATATTACAAAAAACCCGGGACTTTTTTTATCAGCTTCAAAACTTTTTAGGAAATTAAAATAAATCAGGAGATATTATGGATCAGAAAGGTAAAGCGCAGGAATATACTATATTTTATTGAGGAGAGAATATAAGGAAATTATAAAAAAAATATATTTCAGGTAAAATCAATATATATCCAAATTCAGGATTCTAACTTTTTTATAATACCATTAATTACGACCTAATTTTTATTTAAGCTCTAATTCTCTTTTTTTGGAGTGGAAATGTAGGGGTCTGAAACAATCATTAATAAGAGTTTTTAGTGTTTTTTTAGTTTGCCTGTTTATTCGTGATTATAATCATAATTTTCCATAAAAAATCAGACTATAAGATTACGGATTTTGGTATGTCTGCAATGCCCGGAAAGTCTGACGGAATTTTTTTGAACTTTCAGACAATTTTTAGCCGGAATCTCTATTTTTCCAGTGGAAATGAAGGGGTGTAAGAGAATGTCTTCATTTCATCTTATGTTAACTGACAAGAGTTTTAAAAAACCGGCATTTTAAGAAATATTCCAAAAAGAAAGGTTTATATATATTTGTTATTGTGAAAAAATCGCTGTTTTCACTTATGAAACCGGATAAATTACAGACCTGAAATGAACTCTTCAATCCGGCTGACTGATGTCATCAGATCTTCACGTGAGACCGCATAACTACACCTTAAATGGTCTTTTCCACAGGGTCCGAATACATTTCCGGGCACTACTGCGACATGATGCTCTTTTAGGAGTCTTTCAGCAAACTCCTCATCGGAAATCCCGTAATCGCTTATATTTGGGAATGCATAAAAAGCACCTTTTGGCATATGTGTCTTTAAACCTGCCCGGTTTAAACCGTTGACGAAGAGATTTCTTCTTATTTTGTACTCTGAAACCATCTCACGGCACGCATCGGCACCGTTTCTTAATGCCTCAACTGCGGCATACTGGGCGGTCGTGGGTGCAGAAAGCATGACATACTGGTGAATTTTAAGAATTGCACTACAGAGTTCCTCCGGTGCACAGATATATCCGACACGCCATCCGGTCATGGAATATGCTTTTGAAAAGCCGTTTATTGTTATTGTCCTCTCCCAGAGATCATCAACCGAGGCTGCACAGGTTTTTTCACCATCGTACGTAAGCTCGGTGTATATCTCATCGCTTATTAAGAGAAGGTCATGATCAACTATGATATCAGAGATTGCCTTATAGTCATCTCTGCTCATCACACCTCCGGAAGGATTGTTCGGGAAATTACAGAGAAGAACCCGGGATTTTGGAGTGATACTTTCCATTAAGGAATCAGGAGTGAGTCTGAACTCATCCTTTTCCCGGCAGGAAACCGGAACCGGCATTCCGCCGGAGAGCATAACATTTGAACAGTAGGCAATGTATGAAGGATCTGCCACAAGAACTTCATCGCCGGGATTTACAACAGCCCGTATGGCAATATCCAGTGCTTCTGACGCACCGGTTGTGATGATAATCTCATTTTCCGGGCTATAGGAAACACCAAAATTTTCAGCAAGATATTTTTTTATCTCCTGCCTGAGTTCAATAAGGCCGCTGTTTGATGTGTATGCAGTCTGGCCCTGCTCAATAGATCTGATTGCCGCTTCCCTTACATTCCATGGAGTGTCATAATCCGGTTCGCCGACGCCAAGCGATATGACGTCTTCCATCTCCTGTGCAATATCAAAGAACCTGCGTATACCTGAAGGAGGTATTTTACATACGCGTTCCGAGCGAAAATCTCTCATTTTTTATCTCCTTTGTATAAAAACGGATGATCACAATTAAATTCCATTTTCCCTTATATCTCCGGATTTTTGTGTACATGATTATTTTTAACTGCCTGGTAAATTTATTTATCCTATATTCCAATCTTTTTTTGTTACTTTTTGCTGCTTTTTTTAACTTTTTTCAGAAGGTATAAGGGAGCCTCTCTCCTGTTTTTCTTTCAAAGAATTCAAGGCCGTTTTCCTTGTACGTCTTCATAATTAGTATTGTGCCGGTTTCCCTTACCTGTTCCAAGGGTGCAATCTGTTCGGCAACAAATCTTGTTATCTCATGTATATTTTTAGCAACAACTAAAAGTTCAAGATCATATGCACCGCTTATAAGACGAAGTGATCTGACCTGCCTGTGCCTGGAAATTCTCTCAGCTATCTTGTCATAGCCAAAATCTCTCTCAGGTGATACTTTCAGTTCAATTATTGCCGCAACAACACCTTCGCCTGCTTTTTCCCAGTCAACACAGGCCATGTATTTCTTTATCAGCCCGTCCTCTTCAAGAGAGGCGATCCGCTTTTTCACCTCTTCTTCTTTAAGATCCACCATATCTGCAAGAGTTTCGGCCGGTATCCGGCATTCATCCTCAAGAATGGTCAGAATCATTCTGTCCTTATCATCCATAGTATCACTTTAGTTTCCTTTCAGACATTAATCTTTCAAACAGATTTGCATTCTTTGAATTAATTAAAATTACTATGCAAATAAATTTTAGTTTCTTTTATAAAAAAAAGAAGCTTTCAGTCTGAATTTATCTGATGAAATTACCTGAAAAGCGCCTTAAATCTGGATCTGTCAATCTGATTCAGACGCCCCTCGTCAAATCTTTCATCTTTTGCAAGTGTCCTTTTTATACCGGACGTTCCTGTACCAAACCACATCTCTTTTGTTCTTCCATATCTTCCCCTGGATACAACACGGGAATTTATCACACCAAGCATTGTAAGTTCCGAGATGAGATCTGTAATTCTTCTGTGAGTCAAAACGTCAACATCCAAAACCTGGGCGACATCACGGTAAACCTGTGCAACTTCTCCTGTTGTGAATACCTGCTTGTTCATCTCTGAGAGAATCAGCATTGAATATAAAACAGCCTTGCTCTGTGTCGGAAGTGATGATACACATACTATAAGACTGTCAGTCTCAATCTTCTGCTGTGCTTTTTTAACATGGTTTTCCGTAACTCTCAGATCATCTCCCCTTTCTGCAAGCTCTCCTGAAATTCTAAGAAGATCTAATGCACGCCTTGCATCACCGTGTTCCTGTGCAGCAAGTGCAGCACAGAGTGGAATTACTCCGTCGTCCAAAATTCCATCCGCAAACGCAACATCTGCTCTCTGTTTTAGGATATCACAAAGCTGGGGAGCATTATATGGTGGAAATACAAGTTCTTCTTCAGAAAGTGATGACAAAACCCTCGGATCAAGAAAATTTGTAAATCTGAGATCGTTTGAGATTCCAATCATACTTATCTTTGCATTTTTAAGCTCTGAATTGAATCTTGTAAGATTGTAGAGTGTTTCGTCCCCGCTTTTTTTTACGAGTTTGTCAATTTCATCGAGCACTATTACATTTACGCCGCCGATTGCCTCAACCATATTTTTTAGTTCAGAATAAACCTGATCAGTCGGCCATCCTGTCATTGGTATGCTTGATCTTGGTTTGTCACTTGATTTACTCTCCAGATCCTCGAGCTGATTTGCAATCTGAGCTAAAACCCTGTACTGTGTGTCAATTAACTCGCAGTTCAAATGAATGACATTGCATGCCTTCCCCATCTCATGACATGCATTTTCAAGCTCGGCACCGACGTATTTTACAGAAGCAGTCTTTCCGGTTCCGGTTTTACCATAAATAAGAATATTTGATGGTGTCTCTTTTCTTATAGCAGGCGCAAGAATTGATGCAATGGAATCAATCTGTGGTCTTCTGTGAGGAAGAATATGAGGTCTGTAAGAATGTCTTAAAACCTCCCTGTTTTTGAAAATACCTCTATTATTAAGATATTTTGTAAATAAGCCAACTGAAGTGGTGACACCCCCTTCACCAAACTCCGATTCAGCTTCAGTATTTTTTTCTGACAATTTAAACCTCCAAAAATATAACGGGAAAACAATTAACTGTAATCTGAAACCCTGAAATCTTTTCTTTTCTTTTTTTTGAGGACGGCTCCAGATTACAAACGGAGTCAGATTTACTGATTGGTCCCGGATTATAAGAAAATGCGGAGTCTCTATACCCCATATTCGAGTCCACAAATTTCCGTAACTATAGTCTAAGGAATTAATTCCTTATTAACCCCACTGTTTCCACTGGAAAAAGAAAGAAAAAACAATGAAGATAAATAAAAAGTGAAATTAATTTCCTTTCTTCTAAAAAATAAAAAAGAGGAATGAATAATTACTGATGAAAAGTGAATAAAGAAAGTAAAAAGATTAAAATTTCTCCTTTTTTCTCTTTTTAAAAAAATATTTTGAAAATTTTTTTGGGTTTTTCTTTTTTTTGGCAAAGTAAGAAAAAAACAATTTAATTAAATTTCTTTTGAAAATGAAACAGAATTTTTTCGGGAAACACCCACCCCTTTATTTCCACTGGAATCTTTTTTTTTTATCAGGTGCTTTGTGTGCCGGAGAATATTGCATAAAAAATAATATTAGTTGAGAATAGTCATTTCTTAGTCTGTAAGTAATACTATATAAAATAATTTAAAAAAAACGTAAGAAAAGGAAAAAATTTTAAACCAAAATGATGAGTTTAAAAATATGTGAGAATTTCAGAATTCCATTCAAAAGATTAAAAATATTTTTCGTCTTTTTTTTATTCTCCTTTTTTATTCTCCAGTGGAAACAAAGGGGTAGGTCTTGTTTTCAATAAAATCATTTATTAGCTCTAAAAATGAAAAAAGAATGAAAAAAACAGCAAAAATGTATAAGAAAAATTCTGAAATATATAAATTCTAAAAGGAAATGTTTCTAAAAACCACTATTAATTCACTAAAGTCAAAAATCCAGACCAATCTGAATCCATTTCCTGAGGAATTCCTTTTTTAGGTATTTCTTTTAATATTTTCTAAATTTTTCTCTCTCTCTTCTTAGGTTTCACTCTTTATTTCACTCATTATTACTAAATAAATTTCCATAATTTTTATTCTCTTTCTTCTTTTCCGGAGTATTTCCTTCATAAATATCTGACTTTTTTTAATTTTTTATTTTTTTCTCTTTTTTAAGCATTTTTACACTCAATAAAATTACACCCACTTAAATTTTATCTTCACCTGAAAAATTTAACAAACTTTTCCACCCTCTCAAAAAAGTTATGAAAATAAAATATAAACAAAGAAAAATCAATCATAAATTCTAAAAAAGTATAAAAAAAATTTGGAAAAGTTGATTTTTTGCAGAATTTTACCTGAGAATCATCACTTTTTTTCCAGATTTATTTTGAAACATCCAAAAGAGCCACTCTTTCAAGGACGAGTTCTGTAAATCTCTCCTTTCCAACTGACTCAGTCTCTTTTTCAGAGATCTCAAATATTTTCATAAGCCGTTTCATTTTTTCATCCGGAATTTTGTTCTTTTTCAATTCAGTATTTTTCAATTCAGCTTTATTATTTTCCCCCTCAAAATTCTGAGAAAATTCAAAGATATTCTTTAATTTTTCAAAAATATCTTTGATAATAAAAAATTTTTCACTTTTTTCTTTATCTTTTAAATTGTCTTCATCTTCCTTTTTTTTATTGTTTTCCATTACACAGACACAAATGTATAGAGAGTTTTTTCCCTTTTTAAGACCAAATTTTGCCCCCAGACTGCATTGTCTCGTTCCTGCCGCATAGAGTAATACCTCCATTTCAAAAGAGTTTGAGATCGGTTTTTCATCAAACCAGGATCTTTTTGCATGAAAAACAGCACTTTCTATGTGTTCATACCCGGTAATGTTCTCTTCATTTATACATATTATATAGGCATTATATTCGTCTGCAGTTTTTTTTATAAGTGAGAGATATTCCGGGATATTGTCTATATCGGCTGTAGCAGTCCTGATTCCGCAGAATAATATCTTTTCATCAGAGAGATTTGTCAACACAGTAAAAAAATCACCAAAGTCACTGGTTTTATCACCCAGAAGAATATCATATTTTTCTATTCCGAAAACTTCAGTATCTGTCATATTATCCTTCTCACAAATTTTTCACATTTTTAAAAATATCGTAATTTTTTTGTAATTTTTTTTGGTTATTAGTTCCATTATCGTTACATATTTTAATTATTCTTATGCTTTTTTTCAATTTTTTGTTTTTTCAATTCATCAATTTTTAGTTTTTTTCAGAATTCAAAGAGTGATTTCTGCTCTTTTGCCTGTGGTTCTTTACTCTCCTGGTTCTTGGTAATTTTTTTTCCTTCCTTTTTTGAAGGGGATTTTATTTTGTTTATTTTGTTTATGTTGTTTTCAGAGTAAGAATCTTTCATATCTGGCTCTGTTTTTTCGGATTTTTTTGATTTTTTGGTATTTTCACTCTCAAATCCGGAATAATCCCGGTCTTCTTTTTCAACCTGATTTAAAATCTGTCTTGCAATTTTCTGGCCGAGAATGGCGGACAACTTATCGTAATTTGTGGCTCTGATTTTGGAAGGTCCTGTAATACCGTTGTTAAACAGTCTTCTTGCACGAACGCGTCCGATATTTTTGAGTTTTACGAGAGGTATCAGTTCTTTCTTTACACCGTGTCTCATTCGAAGACCGGTCTCTGTTACCTGCATTTTTAAATCCGGAGCCATCATCTGCGCAATTCTTGAAGCGGAGTACAAGAGCCAGTTAACCCCTTCAACAACATTGTAAATGTCACCCGGACCTACACCGAATCTTTTACAGATGGTATCATCACCGACTTCTGATATCCAGTTGTCAAGAAGCATCGCGGTTTTTAAAACCCTGAAATCCTCTTCCATTGTATCATATGAGATCTCACTCCATAGTTCGTCTTCATGCTCGTAGTAAAAACTTTCAAGAACCGGGATATCATCTTTTTTGACGTATAAAGTGTACATATCCGGAGTTTTGCATAAAAGCTGCAGAAGACCAATGTCGGAAAATACGGGAGGCAGTTTTTCTTCTTCTGATTCCTGGCATGTTTCAGGCAGTTTTTTAGCTTTTGTTCTGAGTGAAACATCAGACAGCAGAATTTTTTGCTTTTCCCTGAGAACTGTTGTGATAATTTCGGCGCTCACCGGATTTATGTAAAGGCGTGATACGAGATTTCCATATTCTGTTGCAGAGAGATTTTCGTCGATTTTTGTGATCATCCCTGCTGATTCCAGATAATCTACTGCTTTATCAACTATTCCGGCAAGGTAAGCACTTTTTTTATTTGTATAGACATAAAATGTTCTTTTTAGAAAAGAGATCAGCTCTTCTGTATTTTTGACAAATCCGGTTGAAATAAGGGAGAGTATCTGTGCACTGAGTGCAGATTCATCGTCAAGACGGGATCTTACATCTTCTGCCGGAGCTTCAATAAACTCTTCAAAAAGTCCGTTTGCCATATCACGGCCTTTTGCAATCAGAACAGATTCACCGTAAGGGTCAAGCCGGGGTCTTCCTGCCCTTCCCGCCATCTGCCGGTACTCACGTACAGGAATGGGAACCATACCCTCACCTCCCTTAAATCTTAAAAAATCGCGGATTATAACACGTCTTGCGGGAAGATTAAGGCCTGCGGCAAGGGTCGGTGTTGATGATATGACTTTTATGTGTCCGTCTCTAAATCCCTTCTCAATGAGCTGCCGCTGCTCTCTTTTCATCCCGGCATGGTGAAATGCAGCACCTTTTCCGGTGCAGACAGCAAGGGTTTTTCCCATGTCTGTTTCAGATACGGCTTCGAGCTTTTTCTGGATATCTTCAAGTTTATCATCAGAAAAACCTGTTTTTTCAAGTGCTGTTGCCATTCTTTTTGCAAATCCTTCCGCGTTTCTTCTTGAATTTACAAAAACGAGGCATTGTCCGCCTTCATCTATGCAGTCGAGACAGAGATTTGAATCATCGTTTTTTGTCGGAACTTTGATCTTTTTCTTATCTTCTTCCTCAAAATATATTGTATCGCTGAAAAAGACTCCCTCTTTTAATTTAACAGGTCTCCAGTCAGATGTCACATGATCCGCAGAAAGCCACCCTGAAAAGACTCTCGGGTTTCCGATTGTTGCTGTTAAAGCCAGTATCTGCATATTTTCGTTGAGATATCTGAGTTTTGTTATCACCATCTCAAGTGTTGCGCCTCTGTTTTCGGAATCTATCAGGTGTGCCTCATCCAGGACAAGGCAGTTTATAAGATCCATCCATTTCGCATTGTTTCTGAGAAGAGAGTCAGCTTTTTCGCTTGTTGTAATTATTATATCGTTTCTTCCGAGGTACTCATCGCGTTTGTTGAGATCTCCTGTCGCAATTCCTACCTTCACACCTTTATCTGCGAATTCCTCAAATTTTTCGGACGCAAGCGCCTTTAGGGGAACGATATAGAGGCATTTCCCCCCATTTTCAATCTGACGGTGCATTGCCATCTCTGCAACAAGTGTCTTTCCGCTTGCAGTCGGGATTGATATCAGGAGATTTTTCTCCTCTAAAAGTCCTTTTTTGACGCATTCTTCCTGGGGAGGGTACAACTCAGTGATCCCCTTACTCTCATATGCGTCTGTAAGAGCCTTTGGCAGAGAAAGTTCTGAGAGCATCATAATTTTTAAAGACCCCCCTTTGTTTCCAGTCTATATAGAATTATATTGGGTGTAATCCTAAAAAAAGCTAAGAATTGAGATTTTTTTTTCACTGGAAATTCAGCTTCGGTATAATTTGCGACAAATCCAAAAGCGGCAGGGATTTTAAAAGAATAATCTTTGATAAGGGTGAAATCCTTTAAGAGATAACAGGCCGGATTTCCTGTAATATCCAAAACCCTTTTTTTAAAGCAAAAATAAATTTCCATGTCCTCAGATTTCCGAATTTTGTTGGCGGATACAGGTTTTATATTCAATCTAATCAGATTTTGTCTTTTAGCCGGTTTTTTCAGCTGAAAGTTATTGGATAATATTTTTATTGGGTGTGAGGCAGGCGGCCTCAGTCACCATCTCATATTAAGAAATATTAGTAGTAGTATTCAAGTATGTTTGTCTTGGCCTCTTTCTTCTTCCTGTCAAGGTAGGAGAATACACTCTCGTGTGGCAGACCTTCAATTAACATCTCAATTGCGGTCTTTGCGGTTTTAACCTGATCGAATTCGCCTATTATTGCGACAGTCTTTCCGGAGATTGAGAGTTCGGCGCCTGTTAAATGTTCAATCTGTTCGCGGGATTTGCCTGCCTTTCCTATGATTCTTCCCCTGATTCTCTCCATCTGTTTGGGTGTGTTTGCACTTGTGCCGAGATTGACGATATCAAGGATTATGTCCTCATCTTCAAGGAGGGTGTATGCCCTCTCCGGTGAAAACCCGCGGTTAATTGCACGAACGATATCGGCAGTCTTTAAGACTGCAATCGGGTCTTCAGCCTCTATTGTTACAATGCCGTCATCACTATCGACTTCAAGTTTGGTACCTGTTTTTTTCTCTATCTGGCGTCTTGTCCTGCCGCCTTTTCCGATAATAACCGCAATCCTGCTCTGGGTTATTTTTTCTTCCTGTATTGTCATATTTTTCCCTTCCTTGTATATCCTTACTATTAACTCTATAAGTGTAAAATATTTGGCGGGAATAAAAATTATCAGGAGCAGTATAAGCAGTATATATTCTGAATAAATACTTTTTAATCATATCATCAAAAATTCTTATCAGGATGAAAAAAGAAACTGGTTTTTTATTTATTGCCATTCTGGTAGTGTTTTTCGTTTTTTTTGCCGGATGTACTTCTTTTTCTGATCAGAATATTTCTTCGGATGTTAAAGTCCCGGATGCAGAATCTGCGGACTATCTTATGCAGACAGAGCTTTCTGCTCTTCAGGGTGAAATTTTTGACAGTATTGGCACTTTAATGACATATGTTGAGGAATGTGCGTTTTATGCCGGCAAAGAGGATATGAAATCATTTAAATGCAGGGCATCAGAAATAATTTCAGAAAATGAAAAGATCACCGGCGTTGCATACATTGGAAATGACGGTGTTCTAATAGATATTATTCCTGAATCAGAAGGTATTGCCCCCGGTGATTCCCTCTCATATCAGGATTCTGTAGCTCTCATGAATCAGAGAAAAACTCCCCTTTTAACCGATCTTTTTGAGCTAAAGCAGGGCGGATATGCGGCTGCGGCTTACTATCCCGTCTTTTCCGGCAGCAGTTATGAGGGATTTATCAGTCTGACCTTCAGTCCGGAGAGTCTTTTCAGTGAATACGCACAGCTATTAAAGAACGAAACCGGTTTTGAGGTTATGGCGTTACAGAAAGACGGCATTATTCTTTATGATCCTGATGAGAAGGAAACCGGCACTCCGACTTTTAATAATCCGGCATATGAGGATTTTCCCGGTATTGTTGCAGCGGCTGAAAAAATTGTAAAGGAATGGTCCGGAAGCACTGATTACAGTTATTATTCAACCGGAACGAAAGAGACTGTTGATAAGAGATTATTCTGGACAACGGTTGAGGCCGGCAATAATGACTGGAGAATAATGGTTATTCGTAATATCGGGAAGCCTTAAAAATTAAAACCTCCCTTAATCTGTAATTTTTTCTCCATTTATACTCCGGGGTTTTATTGTATAGTATGAATCCCGGAAAAATGTTATATAGTTCTAACATGTTATATAGATCTAACAAAGTGTTATTAATTTCTAACACGTTTTAGAAAACACTAAAAAGGAGATAATTATGGAGAAAAGAGACAGACAAATAGTTATTACCGCTATTTTAGGGATTTTAGCTATAATAATTGCACTTCTGGTAATTTATTTAAGCACGGGAGGAGTCTCTCCTGCTGTTGTTGTATGGGGACTAATGATTATTGCACTCCTTGCAGCACTCACGGCTGTAAAAACAGGGAGAAAAAAGGAGTATAATTATGCAGGTGCTGCCGCAGGCGCCCTGATGGTGGTTGCAGGACTTATGATCAGCGTTTTTTCTTTTTTTGACAGCGGAGGGATAGCAGGTTCGGGGATGATTACCGGCGGATTTATCCTGCTGTTCATCTGCCTGATATCACTAAAAAGACCTGCTGACCGGGATATCAGGGACGAGCGTTCATTAAAGATTGGCACATGGGCGATATCGTACTCCTGGTATCTTACCTTTCTTGCAGTCATTGTGATGTTCTGGCTCTCATACTTTGATATTGTCTTAATAAAGGCGGAATCTGCTCTTGGAGTTTTGATACTGTTTATGCCTCTTAGTACAGTTGTATTCCAGTGGTATTTCTCAAAGAAGGGCGATGTATATTAAAAAATAGATTTTTGGGAGACTGTGATGGATACTAAAATCAGGGAATTCCGGGCAAAGAAAAAGATTACACAGGCAGAGCTTGCAGAATTGGTTGGTGTCAGGCGGGAGACGATTGTTTTTTTAGAGAAGGGGAAGTACAACCCCTCCCTAAAACTTGCACATGATGTTGCAAAAGCGCTTGACACAACAATTGAGGAGCTTTTTATATTTGATGATTAGGTATCCAGGTAGGAAAATTAAGGGAATTACTGAAATTCAACTATCAAAAAGATTTATAGTAGTGTACCATCTCAGAATTGTTAAGGTGCGAAATTGAGTATTTTTGATAAAATTGTGGGGAGAAAAAAAATATATGAACGCCCTTCTCCTGATAATTCATATAATGCATTATTAGAATTAGAAAAATCTCTCCCTGATAATGTTATATTGGAATGTGATATACCATTAGATAGGCTAAAATCAGTCGAAAAGCAATTACCCACAAATTGGATGTACAAAAAAATTTATGATCCTCTGCAATTCTCTATTCGACATATATCACTTCGTTCATCTATGCTTGGAGAATATGATAACACAATTAAAATATGCTCAGATGGACTCCTTCAATTTCCAGATGATCCATATTTACTCTATATGCTTGGCAGAACATTTTCAGATATGGGAAGAGTTACAGGAGAAGAAGGTCATATCAACAAAGCTATCGATACATTAGATAATACAATTAAATTATTTCCAAATTTTCCCGACGCATATTTTGAACGAGGTAAGTGTAAATTATTTCTGAATCAACTGGATAATGCTGAACAAGGTTTTTCAAGAGCTATTGAATTTGAGTCTGATGATCAATCAATAATAGCATTTAAAGAATATTTAGACCATGTCAAATATTTGAAAGCTGAGAATATGTAATGTAAAGAATAAAGTTAAAAAAAATTAAATAAGTTTTTTGCCGGCATCAGGGCCCGGTCTGCACTCAAAGACTTCTGTTACCTTTATTACAAAAAGACCTTTTGCCGGAAGATTCGGGTTGCCGTCATGAAACATCTTCTTTGCTGCTTCATATTCCTCACCTGATGTCTCCATCTTTGCGTCACCCTTAATCTGGTAGCACCCCTTTACACCCTCACCATAGAGGTAGATTGATGCATGCGGGTTTTCTGCAACATTTGCCGCAGTCTTTAGCATAAAATTGTCAAGAATCCAGATTGTTTCGGGGTCTTTTAGGTGCAGGGTTGCCATTGGTGCGACATTTGTGATTCCATTCTTTGATGCGGTTGCGAGAGGCACAACTTTTGTGTTTTTGAATGCCTCAATAATTTCTTCGCTTAATTTTACCATTATTTTTCCCTCCTTTTTTGATTTCAGAGTATTTTGATCTTAATCACGTTATAAATTTGCTTCAGCCTGCGGAGCTCTTGCAGTATTTTTTATTGACAGCCGCTCCATCCGCAGTTTTTACAGGTTCCCTGATTGCAGCCCTCGCCGAATTCAAGTTCGCAGTCGCATTCAGGACATCTGTTCTTTTTTGAAATTTCACTATCTGTCACATTGGAAATTTCCCAGTCGTTAAGTGTTGTAATCTGCTGGTTGGATGCCGCAAGATCTATGCACTTTCCGACAACATCAGCACAGGAGAGACCTTCGGAATTTTTGTTTTTAATTGCCGATACACAGTTTACCTTTGCAAACTGGCGGATGAACTTCTGATACGGGACGCCGTTCTGAAGACCTGTTGAAATTGATCGTCCGAGTGCGTTTGAGTTCGCATCGCAGCCTCCGATTCCGACAGTTCTGATAAAAACCTCCCAGGGATTTCCGTTTAAGAGATTTACAGTTACATATAAGCGGCAGCATCCCGACTGGCACAGGTATGTCTTTCCGGAAAGCTCCTTTGGTCTCGAAATTATGGTTTCAGCCGGAACTTCCTCCGGTTTTTCTGTCTTTTCTGAGAGTTCTAAAACAACGCTCTGGCGGCTTCCTGTCCTGTATATTGTAAGACCTTTGATTCCCTCATGCCAGGCAAGAAGTAAAACAGCTTCTATATCCTGCTTTGTTGCGGAATTTGGCATGTTAATTGTCTTTGAGATAGATGCATGGACACTCTTCTGAAACGCTGCCTGCATAAGGACATGGGATTTCCAGTCGATATCAAGTGCAGTCTTAAAAACTCTTCTGAAATCCTCCGGCAGCCATTTTATATCCTGAATTGAGCCTGTCTGGTGGACGTGTTCTATCACCTCTCTTTTCAGGTTCTCTTTTTCGGATTTAGTCTTATTAAGAGAAAGAATTGTCTTCTCAAGTTCTGAATCAAATATCGGGTGGAGAATCTCAAATGTCTTCTGCACTGTGTCCTTTCTGGTATATGCGAATGAGAAGACAGGTTCAATACCACTTGAACACTCCGCAAGAATGGATATTGTGCCGGTAGGTGCAATCGTTGTTGTGCATGCGTTTCTTACCTTATAATCACCCCAGGCACTACCCTCAAATGCCGGAAATACGCCTTTTTCGGCTGCAATATTGTGCGACTCATCAATAGATATTTTGTTTACAAAATCCATCACATCGCCGCAGAATTTTCTTCCCTCTTCGGAATCATAGGCGAGTTTCAGCATTAAAAGAGCGTCGTGGACTCCCATAAGCCCGAGACCTATCTTTCTTGTCTTCTCTGTGGCCTCCTTTATCTGCGGGATTGGGAAAACGTTTTTGTCAATGATTGCGTCAAGGAAGCGGACAGCAGATCTTGTGCTCTTCTCAAGCGCTATTTTGTCAAGTTTATAGTCTTTAACAAATTTGGAGAGGTTTATTGATCCCAGGACACAGGACTCAAAGTTTAAAAGAGGCTGTTCACCGCAGGGATTTGTGGTGTCAATCGGGCCGAGATTCGGCGTCATATTTTTGCGGTTTATCTCGTCATAGAAGAGAACACCGGGCTCTCCGTTCTTCCATATGCCGTCAATAACTCCTTCCCATATGGCGCCAACTGATATCTCTTCTCCTGTATTCGGGTGGGTTATCCAGACTTTATCAAGGTCTCCTGCCCCAACGAGTTTCATAAATTCATCGTTTAGCATGACCGAGATATTGAAGTTGGCAATATCTCCCTCAGTCTTTTTGGATTTGATAAAACTCAGGATATCAGGGTGCCAGACATTTAAGATGCCCATATTCGCACCCCTTCTTCTTCCTCCCTGCTTTATGACATCAGTTGCAGCATTAAACACCTTCATAAAGGATATAGGCCCTGATGCAACGCCGTCTGTTGAGCATACACCTGAGCCTTCCGGTCTGATATTTGAGAAGTTATATCCTGTGCCGCCGCCGGTCTTGTGGATTAATGCCCCCCATTTTATCGCATTAAATATCTCCTCTATTGAATCGCCGACATAGAGGGTGAAGCAGGCGGAGAGCTGGCCGAGTGTTGTTCCTGCATTCATTAAGGTGGGAGAATTCGGAAGAAAACGAAATGATGCCATCTCTTCAAAGTATTCAGATTTTTCGGTTTCATTCTCCCCCATTGCATCTGCAACTCTTCTGCAGATATCCTCAAACGAGGATTCGCCCCCGCGAAGGTATCTGGCCTGAATTATGCTCTCTATTATTGAACTGCTCATAAATTTCTCCGCTATTACCGGTGGTATATCCGGTCTTTATTAATATTAATTTAGGTGATTACACTGTATAAGTCACATGATTATATCCTGATGATAACAATTCCAGTCAGTCCTTTCCGGAAATATCAGGCCGGCCGGGTGTACTCTAATTATTGAATACCGGAATATGGATGCCCATATCAGGGTTTAAGACACGTGCAACGGAAATTCCTGTGAATTCAAGGATGATAACTTCTGCAACAAGATAGATCTCGGCAAATTCCCGAAGGCAGCCGGTGACTGACTTATCTTTTCTTCCCATTGATGTATGGATATGAATCGAGGGACCGTCCCCGCCGGGATATACAGTTCCTATTCCTATCATCTCCCAGCCGTCTTTTACTATCATACTATGGGGAACGGGGGGAATAACCGGTTCTTTTGGGCCGGTGACAAGCTTTCCCTCTTTTAAGGCGCCAAGGAAGAATATGGCTCCCGATGCCACTTCTTTTTCTTTCAGAAATTGTGTGATTGTCCCTAAAAGATCCTCTCCGTTATCAACCCGCATTACAAAGACCCTGCCTGGCCTTCCTTCTGCATACTCCATGAGGTAATTTTTCTTTTTGCAGATAAAATGTCTTGCCTGACAGATTTATTAAAGATTAAATACCTTTGTGGCGTTTATAAAAATTATAATGTCTTTATCCTCTGTAAGGCAGAAAATGTCGCCCAAAGAGCTTTTGATAGTTCTTGTCATCTCTCTGGGTTCATTTATGTCAGGACTTGATGCCACAATTGTTAATATCGCCCTTCCGACAATAGGAAAGGCGTTTGAAGTTTCAACGGTCACAGTTTCATGGGTCTTAAATGCATACCTGATTATTCTTGTAAGTCTTCTTCTGGCAGCGTCACGCCTTGGAGATATCAGGGGATACCGCAAAATATTCCTCGGCGGATTTATTATTTTCACGTGCGGCTCGGCTGCATGCGGAATTGCACCCTCGCTTGATATTCTTATAATATCAAGGATGATTCAGGCAGTCGGCGGTGCTGTAATCGCTGCACTGGGATCTGTCATGGTGACATCCTATCTTGCATCCTCCCTTCGTGGTCAGGCACTGGGTTTTGTGGCAATGTTCACGATGCTCGGAGCAGCGCTTGGCCCTGTCGTCGGCGGATTTTTGACAAGTGCATTTTCATGGCAGTATATCTTTTATGTAAATATCCCTGTAGGTATTCTTGCAATAATTCTCGGTCTTCATGTTCTGCCCCATATGGCTCCGGTTTCACCAAATGCACGGCTTGATGCACCGGGAGTTGCAGTCATATTTGTCGCACTCGGGTCACTTATCTTCGGACTTACAACACTTCAGGGTCCAGCACCGACAACCGCATATGCCGCACTTTTAGTATCAATAATATTCTGGGCACTGTTCTATGTAAGAGAGCACCGTACACCTGAACCGCTTATAAATTTCAAACTTTTCTCTGCCCGGGCATTCTCTTTTCAGAACATCAATGTGATGATAATTCAGCTTGGAATGGCGGGAGTTATGATTTTAATGCCGTTCTATCTTGAGATGGTAAAAGGGATTCCGACTGACAACGCCGGAACTATTCTTCTGGCTCTTCCCATTGGAATGATACTGACTTCCCCTATTGCAGGAAGAGTTTCAGACATAATCGGGACAAAAAAGCCTATAATAATCGGGTTTGTTATCGCTTCAGCTGCACTTCTTCTCCTCTCGACTCTTAGTGCCAATTCAAGCGTGGGCCATGCGGAGATCTATCTCTTCCTGCTTGGTGCAGGAACAGGTTTTGCATATGCACCTTTGAACAGTGCGGTAATGGGGCTTGTTCCGGCCGAATCACGGGGATCAACCTCCGGTCTCATAAAAATGATGACAAATCTCGGCTCATCACTTGGAGTTGCTCTTGTAATGCTTGTAACAACCGCTGCCCTGGGGCCAAAACTGGCACAAGCCTCTGCTCATACCCTCCCTGCCGCTGAACTTGCAGGTGCGTTTGATGTTGCATTTCTGTTTCTGATGTTCGTGGAAATCCTCGCTATCATTCTTATGCTTGCAATAAAGGAAACCTCGAGTGATTATTCAACAGACGGGGAACCTGTTGCGGTTTATTAAAATAATAAACTGTCTTTTTTGTCTGCTTTGCCTTTTTGAAAAAATCAGCAGTGCCTGAAAAAAATATCAGAAAACTAACATCTTATTGGAATGTTTATAGAATCAAAACGTCTGGATTATATAACCACAGTCAAAAAAGTGTAAATAATGAAGAATTTCCCGGAAACTACTGAAGAAAGCAGGCTTCGCTGGGAGGCAAATGCGGATTGCTGGGATAAACGGATGGGGAATGACTCAAATTTTTTCCATTGCCGTATTGTACGTCCGAATACCGAGAAGCTGCTCAATATTAATGAGGGCGATCTCGTTCTTGATGCTGCATGCGGAAACGGCAATTTTTCTCAGAGGCTTGTTGATATGGGTGCAAGGGTAGTCGCATTTGATTACAGCGAAAAATTAATCGAACACGCAAAACGCCGCCGATGCGGCTATCCTGAAAAGATTTCATTTCATACCTGTGATGCCACAGATAAAAACCGGATACTTGCACTTATGCAGGAGCGTTCCTTTGACAAGGCAGTCGCAAACATGGCTGTAATGGACATCGCGGATATCGGGCCGCTCCTTCACGGGATTTATGAAGTGTTAAAATCCGGCGGGATTTTTGTCTTCTCGACCCATCACCCGTGTTTTATGAAGCCCGAAGGAAAATACAAAACCGCCTGCATTCACGAGGGAGAGAGTATCCGTGGGCAGCCTGTTCTCCAGCTATATTATCACAGGACGCTTGGAGATATTCTTGACCAGTGCTTTGATGCAGGTTTTGTCATGAATGGCTTTTATGAGGAGTATGATGATGACCCGGAGATGCCTGTAATAATCATTGTCAGGCTGAAGAAAAACTAATATGAGCCTGTTTTTTGGGTATAATGTGTTAAGCAAATAATTTCCGGCAGAAAAAAGATTAGGCTTGGAGAGCAGAAAGCCCTGCAGAAAGTTGTTTTGCAGAAATTTTATCTGCCAGGTTCTGCAGACCACGTTATTCCGGCTTCTCAAGGATATAGTAGCCGGTTTCAAATTCTCTCTCAGTCTCTCCAAGGAACTGATCGACTCTCTGGCGCCTTGATGCCCATTCGTTCTCGGCCGCCTGTTCGATCATCTCAATTTCAACTGCCGCCTGGCTTTTTAAGCTGTCGACTGTA
>NZ_JBSREC010000009.1:0-5579 GCF_055145805.1 Methanomicrobium sp.
TCTTCATCTGCCATTTTTAACCCTCTTTGTATCCTTCAGGTACCATTTCAAAAGTCCTGCATTAAACATCCATGTATTCATAAGATCAACAAAAAGACCAATTAGTAATACCGCTGATATGTCGCGAATAATTATTACCTGCCCGATAGCCGAAACAATAAACATTGCCGCTACTGCGGTTATTGTTGTTGTGGTCATGATGAAACCTGTATGGAAAGCTCCCCTCATCTTCTCATCAAGTTTTCCCTGCCTTTTTAAAAGCCGGGTTGTAAGCAATATATCACTGTCAACCGAATAACCAATGAGCATCAAAAGAGCAGCCGTTGTTCCAAGAGAAAGTGTTATTCCAAAAACGTCCATGATTGCAGCAGTTATTACAATGTCCGAAAAAGCGGAAATAACTACAGCAACTGAAGGAACAAAATTTCTAAATGCCACAAAAACAACAATAGCCATCAAAAAAAATGCAATAAGAATTGCCCACAATGCCTGTGACTGCAGAGTCTTTCCAAATGTTTCACCAATCTGATCCACTTTTGAATCGGGATATTTTGCGAAAATATGTTCGGTCATCTTTCTGAATTCATCGTCATCGAGATAGTCAAAGACAAGATAGTATCCGTTGTTTATACTTTCTCCAAGGCTCTTTAAAGGATATTCGCTGAAATAAGCAGAAATTTCCTCAGGAGAGTCACTTGTAAAAAGGGTCACTGCAACTCCTCCGGCAAAATCTATACCTGGTTCCACCGGCATTCCGGTAGTGACAGTATTAAATGCCAGAAAAATTATGGACACAATTAAAAGACCCAAAGGCAGCGCAACCATCTGCCGTGGCTCATATCTGTTAATATCATAGGTAAATTTACCCATGTATAAAATTTGTATCTGTTATGATTAATTGTTATGATTCTAAAATAAAAAAAAGATGATTTCTCCATTATTTGTCCCGAATTATAAGACAAAAATAAAAAAAGCGGGAAAAATCAAAGAAAAGGTATATATAACGTCCGGTAGATATGAAAAATCATGAGATCAGCGGCTGATCTAAAGAATGAGATAGAAAAGCGTCTCCGCAACTATCTATCAAGGGATAAAAATGGCATCCGCCGAACGCTGCTGAATATTTTTGTTAAAGCAAAATCAATGACTATTGCAGAGACGCATGCAAAGCTAAAGGAAAAATTTGATGTTAGTTATCAGTCTGTCGCCTCAATGGTGGGCATAATAGCATCAAAGATCGGCATTTTACATGTAATCAAATCAAAAGACAATGACCAAAGCTGCTATAAATTAAAGGATCAGTATGCTGAAATGGTCGCGCGTATAGTGACTACATGCTGAATTCTAATTTAGCATCACAATCTATTTTTACAAGGTTTACAAAATTTTAGAGAATGGATACTGATATTATTGAAAACTCCAAACCTGTTGAAATAATAGTTACCGAAGATGTGCGCCAATATATTCTGGATAAAAAATGCAATTTCAGAGTCTGCACATCATGTGGAGGTCCGATAATACTGTCTACAATGGTCAAACCGGCAAAATCTTCAGATCTTGAAATATATGTCGGAGATTATATACTTTATATCTCAATATACCAGGCACGCTTTATTGACAGAATTGATATGAATATGATCCCCCGGTTCAATGACTATATCTAAAAAATTTACAGACAGATGCCAGAGAACAAATAAATTATCCAAATAATTTGAAAAATGTCCTTTGAAGAACTTGAACACACTGCTGATTTTCTGTTCAAATGCAGAGGCAGTACAAAAGATGAATTATTTACAGAAACAGCATCAGCTATGTTTTCCGTAATGTTTGAAAACAGGAATCAAAAAAATATCATAACAGAGATTGAGTTGTCTTCAGATTCATCTGAAAATCTTCTGCTTGACTTTCTATCGGAACTTCTTTTTATATCTGAAACTGAAAATCTTGTTTTTTCAGAGGCAAAAGTTAAAATTAACAATAACTCTCTTTATGCGCAGATCTTAGGCGATAGATTTAATATTAAACAGCATTCAGGAGGAACAGAGATAAAAGGCATATCCCGCTCAGGTGTAGATATTCAAAAGATGAACGGGATGTACGAAGTATGCATAATATTTGATGTATAAGGAGACGACACAAATGATAGAAGGAATTGAAAAGATAAATGAAGTAGAATGGGAATTAAAGAAAGGTTTTGTCCCAAATATGCGCGTACCTGCCAGGTTTTTTCTTTCAGATAAACTATCACAAACTCTTGAAGAAGGTGCAATAAAACAACTTGCAAACATTGCAACACTTCCGGGAATTTTGAAGTATTCTCTTGCAATGCCTGACATTCACTGGGGATACGGATTTCCCATTGGCGGTGTTGCAGCTTTTGATATGGAAAACGGTGTAATTTCACCCGGCGGGGTGGGATTTGATATAAACTGCGGCGTGCGTCTCATTGCAACTCCTTTGCATATATCAGAGATTGGAAAAGTCAAACGCCTTGTAAATGAACTTTTTCACACTGTGCCCACAGGAGTTGGAACAAAAGCTGAAAAAAAGCTTACAGAAACTGAGCTTGACGAAATGATGCATGAAGGCTCTAAATGGGCTGTCAGGGAAGGCTACGGTGTCAAAGAAGATCTGATACGCTGTGAGGATAACGGCTGTATGAAAGATGCTGATATCGAATTTGTAAGCAAAAAAGCAAGACAGCGCGGTATGCCACAATGCGGAACCCTTGGCTCAGGCAATCATTTTCTTGAAATTCAGACTGTAAAAGAGATCATGGATGAAGAGGCAGCAGCAAAATTTGGAGTCTCAAAGGACAGTATATGCATTATGATCCACTGCGGTTCAAGAGGTCTTGGGCATCAGGTCTGCACAGACCACTTGAAGGATATTGAAAGTGCAACAAAAAAATACGATATCCAAATTCCCGACAGTCAGCTTGCATGTGCTCCCATAAACAGTGATGAAGGACGTGCCTATTTCGGTGCAATGGCAGCATCAGCAAACTATGCATGGGCCAACAGACAGATGATAACTCATATGGTCAGGGAAATATTCTCAAAGATATACAAGACAGAATATGAGGATCTAAAACTGGTCTATGATGTTTCACATAATGTTGCAAAGTACGAAGAGCACACCATTGACGGGGAAAAACAGATGGTGTGCGTACACAGAAAAGGTGCAACAAGAGCTTTCGGACCTCATTGCCAGGATATTCCATCCGAACTCACAGATATAGGACAGCCGGTGATTATTCCAGGCAGCATGGGAACGTCATCATACCTCTTAAAAGGCACTTCAGTTGCAATGGAAAAAACCTTTGGAAGTACATGCCATGGTTCCGGAAGGATATATTCCAGATCAAAAGCAAAAAAAGAAATAAACGGGGCTGAAATCAAGGAAAAACTCGAAAAACGGGGAATTTTTGTAAAGGCTACAAGCAATAATGTGATCGCAGAAGAAGCCCCTGATGCCTACAAATCAAGTAGTGAAGTTGTAAATGTGGTTCACAAAGCAGGCATATCACTTGAAGTTGCAAAACTTGAACCTCTCGGAGTGATAAAGGGATGAAATGTAAAGCAGGAATTGCCTGGGAATGTGAGGGCTTTATGAACAGATACATTGAAGACTGCGGTGTCAGTTGTGAACCTGTAACACCACAGATGCTGGGGGCACCCTTTTTCAAAGGAAATCTGGTTGCCCTGATAATCCCGACGGGTTTTGGAAACCGCATGTATTCCTGCCTTCTTCCTGCCCTTCGTGCATCTTCAGAGAGAATTAGAAAATTTGTCGAAAAGGGTGGAAGAGTAATATCCTTCGGTGCAATGACAACCGATAAAGAAGCATATGACTGGCTTCCATTCAAATGTGAATATATACATGAATACTTCAGTGCCCCTGTTTTAGTAAAAGAGAACAGTCAGTTTTCAGGAATTATGAATGATTTTGATATCAAAAATATTGAATGTGACGGGTTTTTTAATGCAACTGAATCAGATTTTGAAGTTGTTGCCGAAACTGATGACAACAGGCCCATAATGATTGCAAAAAAATATGGTGAAGGTTACTACGTAATAACATCAATTCATGAACTCCCTTCCAAATCATTTATCAAAAATTTTTGTTCGGGAGAAGTAGAAATTTTATTTTAGTTTCAGAGCAGAAAGAAATTATATTAAAACGGGGTGATTTTTTTTGAGTGAACATAAAATATTTGCAGAGTCAGAAGCATCAGATCTCTTTCCGGTTGCAATGGCAATTCATCGGATAATCAGACTTCCTGTAACAGCACGCACAAAAGAAAATAAAGGAGTGCAGATTGAAGATGGTCAGCTTATCAGCAATGACTATTCAGGACCTGTACTTGAAGAAGCAATAAAACTCAATACTCTATTGAGTACAACTCCATCAGGAGGTCCATATAAGAATGTCCCGGTAATTGTAGCTCCGATTCGGGATGAACACGGAGATGCCATAGGTGCAATAGGAGTGGTTGATTTTGCAGGAGTATTTGATCTTGCAACATTAATGGAACATCAGTCTGCGATATTAAAACAGGTATGTGGCAAAAGTCCATGTCCGCTGCCTTCGGAATTATCAGGTTCAAAAAGGTAATTAAGATGAATGAGACTTCAGAGAATATACTAAATATTCTGGAAACGAGAAAGGCACCGATATCAGGGGAAGAAATTAGCAAAGAGCTTGGGATAACAAGATCTGCGGTCTGGAAACAGATTAATGAACTTAAAAAAAAGGGATATCAGATTAATTCTTCCAGAACAGAAGGATATGAACTTGTCAGTACAACAACAAAACTTCTTCCTCATGAAATAAAGAAATTTTTAAAAACAAAATTTATCGGACAGGATATACGTCACTTTGAAAGTACCCCCTCAACAACATGGATTGCAAAGGATCTATGTCAGCATGAAAACCCGGAACTGATTAACGGGACTGTTCTTGTCGCAGAGGAGCAGACAGGAGGAGTGGGACGTCTTGGAAGAGCATGGTTTTCACCACCAGGGGGTATATGGACAACGATTATAATAAAACCACATGTCCCGATAGATAAACTTTTTTTTATCACTATGGCAGGTTCAATAGCAGTTGCCCGTGCAATAAGACAATTATATGATATTGGAGCTCTTATCAAATGGCCAAATGACATATATATCGGCGATAAGAAAATTTCTGGAATTTTGCTTGAACTCTCTGCAGAGGCAGATCAGATTCATTACTGTCTCCTGGGAATAGGAATAGATGCAAATGTAAAACCCGAAGATTTACAAGGCGGAATGAAGACACCTGTCACTTCTCTTAGTGTTGAGACCGGAGAGGATATCAACCGCGCAAAGTTCCTGGCTGTAGTTTTAAGGGAATTTGAACGCAGATACGAGTTAATAGAAGAAGGTGAATTTGAATCTATTATAAGAGAATGGAAGAGTCTTTCACTAACACTCGAAAAAAGAGTCCGGATTACAACACCCCGTAAAACAATAGAGGGTGAAGCGATGGATATAGATGATCACGGCGCCCTGATTATCAAAAAAGATAACGGTATGGTAGAAAAAGTTTTA
>NZ_JBSREC010000010.1:0-6307 GCF_055145805.1 Methanomicrobium sp.
TATTTTCACGGATGTTTTTTCCGCTATTTTATCCTGCCCGGAGATATAAGCCTCATAATTTTTATATAAGACAAGCTGACTGAAAAAGCCCGATGAAAACTGAACAAATGCAACCAAAAGATAAGTCTGCACAATATTAACATAATAAGAATCGTATAGCGCCGGACTGCTCAGGAAAAACATCTCAATAATATATAATACTATAACAGACAAAAAACCCAGAAATCCATAGACAAATCCGGTTTTTATAACTCCCGAAACAGGGAATTTCTCATTCAAATTATTTTCTTCCATTCTTAAAATACCTCAAAACTCCAGTTGCCTTCCCTTCCGAAAAGAGAGTCAATTTTTATTGTACAACCGCTGCAGTCTGCCGGCAGCGGATCTGTTTTAAGACTGAATCCAACCGCATCACCGTCCCATCTCCGGCCGGAAAATGCAGATGTGAAATTCTCCGGGTTTCTGCCGCAGGCAGTAACCTGTCCAATGGCCTGAGGTTCCGGCGGGCTGTTTCTTCTTGCCTCAGGCGTTGCCGCATCTTTTATGAACATTGCATGGACAACAAAATAATAAAGCGAGTGTTTCCTGTTGAATTCAACTGATTCCAGTTTAACATTCAAATCACCGCATCTTACAGAAACAGACGGATAATAGCTTTTATTAAGAGCCCCTTTTTCCTTCACATCATCAGGGCGGTTATCATCAAGCATTCCGGGAAGAACAGGTGTTATCATTGCCCCGGCAAACATTTTATGCAGATATATCGTCCCGTTTTCTGCGACAATGACCGTCACCGTCTTTCCAGCCCGGCCGGGATCAGTTTCCGGCTCAAATACAAATTTGTAGAGCTTTGTTCCATCATCTGCCCATAAAATACCAGTCTGCGGCGATTTTAGCTCTTCACCAATTGATTCGTTTAATAAAAGACTGTCATTTAAGGCAATTGAAAACGCCTCGTCTTCTGTTATCCCCTGAAAAATATCACTTTCTGCCTGAAGACATCCCGGCATGCATATTGTCAGAAGAACCAGCAGACTAATTTTAATTAAAACTATTTCAGATTTCATCACTGCATCACATCAAATTCCCATTTTCCGGATGTTTCAAAGAGGGAGTCAATTTTTATCATCAGAACAGTTGTATCAGAAGGAAGCGGATTTGCTTTTACAGAAAATGCAGAGCCTTTGATACCTTTTTCAGGGTAGGCAAATGATGCCCAGCCGGTTGTATAATATCCGTCAAATTCTTCTCTTATCTGAGAATTCACAATTATTTTCCCTTTGGGTTTAGGATTTAGCGTGGTTATTTTTGTAAGATCCTCTGCCATATGGGTATAATTCTGTATCATATCAGAATCGGCTGAAAAGTAAAATAAAGAATAATCCTCCTGGCATTCGACAGACAACAGAGTCACATTAATACCATTTTCCAATACAGAGATCCCGGGATTTGCAGAAAAAATAAGCGCACCTTTTTCCTTTACAGATTCAGGAATAGATTTTTTGTTTTCAAAATACTCAGGTGGTATTTTATGAATAGGCTCATTTATACCGTTTTTTCGTGACAGGATACTGCCATTAATACCAGACACCAAAATTTCGGTTATCATATAATCCTGAGTCTGAAATCTGAAGAGATAATTTACAGATCCTTCTTCTGATGCTATCTCGTCAACTGTATAATATTCTGATAAATTTCCGGATGATACCTGTGACAAACTCAAATCACCGGATGCAACTTTATAAGCCTCATCCTTATCTATTGCCTGACCGGAGTCATTTAAACCCGTGCATCCTGAAAAGAAACATAAAATAATAAAAATTGCTGCAATATAAAATTCATGCCCTGAGTTATTCAGAATATTTCCCCCTTTTTTAGATAAAACCTGTTTTATAAAACAGGCACATTTTTAAAAAAGTTTGATCTTTTATAAGATATATATTATTATTTAGTTTTATTATTAAATTGAGGGAGACAGACTGTAAAACAACACCCTCCAAAAATAAAAACAGATTTCGGGTAAACTTTTTTATTATACGGTGTAAAATACTCATTACAAAAAGATTATTTCGATTAAATTTGTGCACTAATCAGATTATTCCCGGGATAAATTCAGACTGGATAAATCACAAAACTATACATATAATTTTTTATCGGAATTCAAAAAGGAGTACTGAATGAAATGAAAGATATCAAAACAAATATAATATTTTTACTTCTAATTACAATTTTTGCACTTGCACTATCTGTCTGCCCGGCATCAGCCGTTGATGAAGGAACAATCACTATTAATCTTGATCTTGGAGAGACATCAGATACTTATAATGTACTTACATATTCGGGATCTGTTAACAACGCTAACTTCACTACATTAACCTGGGATTTCGGTGATGGCTCAACTGACACAACAAACATGGGAGTTTCAAAAACCCATACCTATTCAGATGAAGGATCATATACCGTAACTGTTAATTCAACATCATCATTTGACGAAAACATAATTTCTAATACAGGGTCAGTTGAAGTTGAAGAACCGGAGCCATTACAAACATCAACAATCACAATAGACTCAATTACAGCTTCCGGAACCACGTGGGCAGATTACAATATAGTTACATATTCAGGCTCAATTTCCAACGGAACTGCCAGTTCATGGAGCTGGGATTTTGGCGACAGTTCTTCGGCTGCAACAGGCAGCAGCACCGGAACACACACCTATTCTGAAGCCGGCACTTATGACATAACTCTGACCGTAACATCAGAAGACAGCACTGTGTCAAACACACCAACAAAGTCAGTTACAATTACAGAACCGCCACTTGTGGTTACCATGGATTTGGAACTTGATGAGGATGATGAGGAGCTGACCTATGCCAGCACAACCGACGGAGCAGTTTCATGGTCATGGGATTTTGATGATGACAGCACTGATTCCACACTCGAAAGCGGTACACATATCTACACGAAATCTGATGAATTTTCTGTAAAACTCACTGTCACAAGTCCGGCGGGAAATACATCATCAAAAACCGAGACAGTTGAGCTTGATAAAGTTGTGGCTTATTTTACTACTGATAAGGCTAGCGGCAGTGCACCTCTGACTGTAAAATTTGAGGATGAATCTGACGAAAATGATTATACAGACGATGACATTGTGCAATGGGTCTGGGATTTTGATGACGGAAGCACCAATACAGTGATCAAAAAAGGAACAGACCCTGACATAACACATATTTTCACAAAAGATGGCGACTATGATGTAACTCTGACTGTTACAGATGATGACGAAGATACAGATTCATATAAGATGATAATCACAGTCGATGATGACGTCGCACCGACAGCCGAATTTGGTTTATACAGTGATGATTATGATAAAAAAGGAAAAGCACCTTTTGCAGTCAGGTTTATTGATGAATCAGAACCATGCGAAGATACGAACAGCACCATCAACACATGGTACTGGGAATTTATCAATGAGAATGGGAATGTTATAAGGGAATATGGACCAGGAGATTCATCATATTATCAGAATCCTCCCAGCTATACTTTTTCGGAGGCAGGCCTGTATACAATACAACTTACAGTCACCGATGAAGACGGTGCAACAGATACCGAAACAAAGAAAGACTTTATTGAAGTAACACTCGGCCTGTCTGCAACATTTACTGCATCCCCGACATCCGGCAATTCCCCTCTCACAGTCAGTTTTACAGCAGCAGACGGCAAAGACAATGATTATGCAATTGATACATATTACTGGACATTTGGAGACGGTTCGATTGCCTCAACAACCACCCGCACCACATCCCACACATATACAAAAGCAGGGACCTTTACTCCCAAACTTAAAGTCACAGACGAAATGGGCTATACTTACACATACACAAGAGAAAACTACATTACTGTAAATGATATCTCATCAGCTACTGCAGCCCCAACATATACTATAGCACCAACATCCACAGAAAATACAGTTATCACAACAGATGCATCAGCAGGAACAAAAATATTCGGCCTTCCCGGAACGGAATTCTTCAGAAGTGAAATGACCAGGTTTTACGGATTTTATGATGAATACCTGAGTTTACTGATCGGTATTTTCGGGATGAGCTAAAAAAATCTTATATTTTCCTTTTTTCAGGACATTCACTGACAGACAAATCTATATATATTATAAATGCACATCACCTTTGCATGTCAGATGAGATCCGGGGAATTGCAGTATATCCCCTAAAAAAATTCAATCTCAAAAAAAATGAGAACAATGATTTTTTTACGCCTGATAAGAATTTGGTTCCAACAGACTGCAAATCAGGTTCTATCAGATGTTATGAAAAAGTAAGTACTCCCATGGAACCCGCTGTCCCTTATAGAATTGTATGCAATATAAACATAGAAAATAAATTAGACTTAAACAAAATCGGAGTTAAAGGTTTAATAATAAAAACCTTCGGAGCACCTATTCCTAACAGTGATCTTGTAAGAAAAACACTTAGTAATGATCCCGATAAAAATGGCTATGTACGGCAGTCATGGGACTGGCCTAAAAATCCGGATTGGAAAAAAGCAGGAATTTACGAAGTTGAACTTGAATTGATTATAAAAAAGACTCCTGGAGGGAACCAGGAAACATCCACAATATTCCCATTCACCGTAGAATTTACAAAGCCGGACTATAAAAACGGAAATAATATCGACCCGGACTGTACCTGAAATTAACTGACGAAATCTGCAAAAACTCTTAATCTTTTCATTTTATCAGGAGATTTTTTAGAGACAAAACCAATATTTTTTTCACAAAAACACCCCTTTTTTAGAACCAGTTCACTATTTTACAAAAAAAGTATTTTTCCGGAATGATCCTTATTCAGATATACTTCAAATCCTTCGGAAAACTGTATATATTATTGCGTGCCATCAACCGTTACCTAAAGGGGGGATTTAAATGTTTAAAAAAGAGCCCAAAGAGAAGATGAAAGAGGGAAGGGAGAATTTCCTTGAACAGGCAAATGCAAGGATGAAGGATATCAAAGGGATGAGATCTGATATTAAAAGAAGAAAGAAGGATGCATCCAAAGATATTCAGAAAGAGCTTGATGACTGGGTTGTAAACCTTGATATGTACTTAAATCTTGCAAAAGTCGAGATTGAACTTGTTGACAACTCCACAGAGTATGAATGGGGAAAACTACGTGTGAGAGTTGATGAGGCAATCGGAAAGGCAGAAAGAGAAATGGAGATTGGTTACGAAATTCTTGAAAGACCTGAGGGAATTTCCGCCTGAATATTCTGCCCCGTTTAAAGGCATTTTTTTGTGATACTGCATAAATCTGCCGCAAATGCAAAAAGCATCTTTTTTATGCTATATCTGCTTTAGAAATAATTATGGGTCCTGATCAAAATCCCCGAACTCAGGAGACTATAAAAAAATAACAGCCATTATTCTGGCATTACTTATGATAATCCCGGTCTGTGTACTTGCAGTACCGGATTACAGCACACAGACAACTGAAACAGGAGATATAAAAATGACTGACAATAACTGGCGATTCCCGGGAGAATTCGAGGAACAGGATGCAGTCTGGATAGGCTGGCTCACAAAGGAGTACATGAAAGGTTACTACACAGATGACGTATTCGTTGAGATAGTGAAAGAACTCTCAGCCAATGTTAAAACAGTAATCTGTGTTCCTGATGAAGAACAAAAAAAGCATGTAAAAGATGTGCTTTTAAAAACCGGCATCTCAACTGACAATATATCATTTTACACACAGCAGTTTACAATGCTCTACTGGAGAGACTTCGGACCCATATTTGTCGTAAACGGCAACGGTGAGAAAAGAGTCAATGATTTCGGATTCAACTGCTGGGGCTATTTCCCTGATTATGATACCCAGTCAAGAATGATGGAGAAAATTGACAGGGACGTTGCAGAATATCTCGGGCTTGAGAGTGTTATGACAAGAATAATCGGCGAAGGCGGGGATCGCGAATTCAACGGTAAGGGCACACTTCTTGTAACCGAGGCCTGCGAATTCCAGAGAAATCCGAATCTTGCAAGAGAAGAGTTTGAAGCCGAATTTGAAAGGCTCTTTGGTGTCACAAATGTCATCTGGCTAAAACACGGCGCCGTTGAGGATGATCCTTACGATAACTCGGCACTTCCCGGACCGAACGGAGAAGGAATTGCATACAGGAGTGCTTCTGCAAACAACCACATGGATGAATACTGCCGCTTTGTATCGGAAGACACCATACTTCTTGCAGAAGTTACAGAAGAAGAGGCAAAAAAAGGACCTGTTGA
>NZ_JBSREC010000011.1:0-16807 GCF_055145805.1 Methanomicrobium sp.
CCGATCTAGAAATATGATGCAATTATGCTTCTGAAAATCTTTGATGCCTGTTGCTTTTTAATATCAGTGGATTCCAGATCGTAATTGTAGATCTCATCTTCAGGTTTAAGATGTTGATTATAAGCAGCGGAAAAAATTCTTCTTGACTTTTCTAGTGCCTCAAGGGCAGTTTCATAATGTTTATTTCTCTCATTTTTGTTTTTGCAAAAATTTGCAAGATGTATATGCGAGTAGGCAATTCTCATGAAATATTTGTTAATAATATATTGTGAGAAATTTGATATGTTATATGCTCTCCAGAGTGCTTCGTCAAAATATTCTAATGATTTGGAGTAATTTTCCGTTTCAATTCCAATAGTTCCCTGAACCATGTGGATAAAATTGTCTGAAGGATTTAGGTTGTGGGCGGATGAGATATTGAACAGTGCATCCGGTACATCTTTAGAGATTTTTGTTGTTTCAATCAGGCTGATGTTGGCATTTATTTTTGAGCGCTCTTTTGGAAATAGTTCAAAAAGGTCATATGATTTTGTGAAACAATCTTTGGATATATTATAAAGATCTTCGATATCGGAGTTTTTGTTAAGTTGAGATGTTAACAAACTGGCTTTATAATAATAATACCGTCCTTCCAGTGTTGAATAGTGCCCGAGCATCCATTTCAGAATAATGGAAAGGTTTTGTGTACAGTGCATACATTGAGTGTTTTGTGATTCCTGCGCATTTTCACAATTTTTTTTGGGTTTATACAGGTATTCATATGTCATATATATAGAATATGTAAGAAGAATTTTGTTTATTTTGTATTTTAACTCTATTTCATCCATATCTTCATAAAAATCCAGAAGTGTGCCCTGTTTATAAAGATCTATTAAAAAATAATGCAGCACTTTAAAACAGTGGTAGCAGGAATTTTTATCTGCTCTTTTTTTATCTCCGGAAGAATTACAGGTGAGCTCAAAAAACTGTTTTAATGTTCTCCATTGATCCCCGTCGGATTCAATCTCTTCAGAATATGATTTTAACGCATATTCAAGACAATTTGAGATACAGGTTTTATTCATGATTTTTTCATTGCCTGATAAATGTGAGGCGTGTGCGAGAGAGATATGATATTTTGTAATTTCAGGGTTTATCCTGATTGCATTTTTAAATTCGTCGCATGCTTTCTCAAAATTTATTTTTGCTGTGAAATCCCTGTGCAGACAATATGCAACGCCAAGTCTCCAGTGAAGCTCGGGACAAATGCACTGACTGTTCATTTTGTGATTAATGTTTATAGCCTTCTTTAACAGATATACAGATTTTTTCAGGTACTTTTGTTTTTTGCAGGAATCATCAGCAATAAATTTATCATTACTTTCTTTTTCGGGAAAATGAAACATGTACAGATATGCCCATGCAAGATCGCTCATGCATGTTGCAAGAAGTCTGCAGCTGTTTTCCCAGTTGTTTTTGATGTAATTGTCCCTGTCAATTCCCAGATGTGAAATCTGTGAATAATTATCCCATGCAAAGACAAGTGCTTTTTTATGGCATAAAATTGCCTTTTTAATAAGATCAGATTTATTTTCCTTCTCATAAAATGACATTTCAAGGTATGTTATACCCTTAAGGTTCAAATTCCGGGCTTCAAGTGAATAAAAATCCGGAAAGTCCCAGTTTCGTATCCGGTATAGTGTTTTTGTAAAAGGAAGGCTGATTTTGGAGTTAAGGCTGCGTACCTGGTTGCAGCACTCCAGAATATTCTTATCATATTCTAAAATTCTTTTTTCCCTATACCAAAAAAGCCTGTGGTATCTGGTTTGTGCAAGTGCATAATATGCCTTTGGCTGATTCTGATCCTGTTCTATTGCCTTTAAAAAAGCCTTTTCTGCTGCTGTTCCCATTTTAAGTTCTGAATATACAACTCCAAGATTATACCATGCTGTTGAAAATGTATTGTCATATGCCAGAGCTTTCTGAAAGGATTCTTCTGCTTTTTTTAAGTTTTTAATCTGATTCTTTGGGGTTTTAAGGCATTCTCTATAGCTTGTCAGACCTTTATTGAATAGGCAGGTTGCTTTCCAATTATAAGAACCTGTGGAAGGAATATCAGTGTATATCCTGTATGCGAGCTCTTTTACCATCTCTTCGACAGGATATTTGGCGTAAACATTATCAGACTCTTTTTCTTCTGTAATTTTATCGTCTGAATCTGTCTTTATTTCTGATTTTTTCTGGTTTCTTTCAATTTTCCATGCAAAATTATAACCCTGGCCTGACATTGAGGCAAGAAGAATATAGCCATTTTCTGTTCTTCTTATACTTCCCCGTATTCTTGGACCGCGTGACAGATTATTAAAAAGCGATATGAAAAGGCCGATTGGAATTGCTACCGGGCCAAAACTTATGGTGCTTGTCGTGCTTTCAGCTTTTATGAGGATCTCTCCCGGATCATCAACTTTTAAAACCGCTGATATATCTCTGTTTTCTCCTATTGAGGTTGATATAGGACGCTGTTCATTTACATCATTATAAAGCTGAGTGATGCGTCTTAATTTTACGAGGAGAAAAGTGTCGACTCCTGTAATTTTATTATTTTCATCACCCCCGGTATCATCTGAGAATTCTTCGATAACAGGGGTTGAATGATAGCGTAATATCCATGTTAATACCAGAAAAAACAGATATATTGCACAAATCTGAATAAATCCCGGCCAGGAGATAACTGTACTCCATTCCATTCCCTGAAATGAAATTTCCCCGCCAGCAGAAAGTGCTGAGCGGATAGCCAGAAGCACAATAAATAACGCTGCACTGAAAAAAATAAGAAGAAGATAGAATAAACGTCCAAAAATCACGTACTTGAAAAACTGAAAAAAACGGTGTATGGAATAAAAAAATATGTAAATACTGTTAATAACTGCCGGTGACCAGAAATCTATGAGCCTGTCCCAGATCTTTTTAAGCCAATTACGGATATACATTCTGCCACTGACACACAATAGGATTTAGAGATGATAAATATATTCCATAAAATAGAATGAACATCAATTTTTGAGAACTGATAATAATGAGATTATTTGATAAAAGTACTATTAGTATAAGCTTTTTTTCATCAGGGTTTCAGGAAAATTAATTATTCTTTTTTAATAATTCAGGCTGACAGAAATAATTTTTTACTTTATTTATTGCTTCAAAAAAATTCGCAGTCAACGCCGGGTTTAATACACCTCATAACCAATTCTCTGACATGGATAAAAATAAAGTCACATTAATGGCAGCAGGAATTGCTGTTATTTTCTGTGTAATTTTTGCGGGATGTGCAGGAACACCTGATACCGGCCAGGTACCAACACCCCCGCCCTCACAGACTCCGGAAATTCCGGGAACCGCAGGTGAATCAGCAGATGCAGTCGCCGCTGCAAACAACAATTTTGCATTCTCGCTTTACAAAACGCTTGTGGGAGAAAATACTGATAGCACAAATCTCTTCTATTCACCTTATTCCATATCATCGGCATTTGCCCTTGTTTATGAAGGTGCAAAGGGTGAAACTGCGGATGAGATTGGGTCTGTATTTTTCTTCCCTGAGAATATTCAGACTTTAAGAGATGGATATCTTGCAGTCAACACTGCAGTTAATGCCGAAAATCCTGCATATTCCCTCAGTGTTGCAAATGCACTCTGGGCTGAGGAGACCTATCCTTTCCTTGAAAGCTACATCCAAACTGCAGCGGATTATTACGGGGCCGACACCACAAATCTTGATTTCATAAACCAGCCTGAAGAGTCACGCCTGCTTATAAATACCTGGGCTGAGGAGAAGACCAATGACAAAATAAAGGATTTAATTCCGCAGGGAATGATCGATCCCCTAACAAGGCTTGTCATCACAAATGCGGTCTACTTCAAAGGCACATGGGTGAAACAGTTCGATCAGAACAAGACATATGAGGCGGACTTTGTAACGTCATCCGGCGATGTTTTGAAGGTTGATATGATGAAGAGGACTGATGATGACGCAATATATGGCTATAGTGAAACAGACAGTCTCCAGGCTTTAAAGATGCCATATGAAAGTGACGAAGGAGTTAAACTTTCGATGACTGTTCTTCTTCCAAAAGGAAACTCATTAAAGTCGCTGGAGGACTCTTTGGATGCGAAAGAACTCAGCCTGATTGAGAACTCACTTCAATCAAAGCAGGTAAAACTGTTCTTCCCGAAATTCAAACTTGAGACTGAATACTCACTTTCTGATACATTAAGGGATATGGGAATGCCGGTTGCATTCACAAGCGATGCAGACTTCTCCGGAATGGACGGGACAAAAGATCTGTTTATAAGTGATGTTGTTCACAAGGCATACGTTGATGTAAATGAAGAGGGAACAGAGGCTGCTGCGGCAACCGCCGTTGTAATGAACCTTAAAGCAGTTGTTGAGGAGGAGCCTGTACCTGTGTTTATGGCCGATCATCCGTTCATATTCTTAATATCAGAAGATGATACCGGAAATATTCTGTTTATGGGAAGGGTTAGTAATCCTGTATAAACAGGTATCCAACAATAAAACAATTAATTTCAATAATTTTTTCCATATCAAATTTGTTCCAGGGATTATCCCTGATAAATCCAAAAAATGGGTTTTTTCCGGTTTTAGTATTTATACACAGCTTCGTGGTCTTCGGGGAGCTTTTGCCACATTTTGTCTTTTATAATTACGGCAATGGCTGCAATGTTTATAATGATGCTGAACAGGATTGAGAATGGTCCGGCAATCAAACCGGGGATTAAAAGCACTGTGGCGGTGGAGTTTATGGATGTGTGGAAAACTGTGGTCATCAAAAGACTGCCTTTTGAATGATTGTAGATCCATGTAAAGAGGAACGTGATTCCAATGTTGAAGTAAAATCTCTCTATGAATCCGTCCATTCCTCCGGCGTAGATTCCATTGAGGTGAAGCGGCAGGTGCCAGATTGTCCATATTATTCCTAAGAGAAGTGTTCCTATAAGGGGGGAGTATAGATACTGAAGACGCGGTAATGCAAAACCTCTCCAGCCGATCTCTTCCCTTAACGGCCCGCGAAGCAGGGTCACATATCCAAAGGTGATTATCACCGAGGATGCGACACCCAGGGATAACTGGGGAGCTATTTCACTGAGTGATAAACCGGCATTTATTGTGCAGACTATCAGGGAGAATATCATTACGGCCGGAATGAATAAAGTGGCCATTGCATACCATTTCAGGCCGGCTTTCCAGATATAGAGTCTGCTTAACAGCACTCTTATTCCTTCACGGCCTGAGAGTCCTCCGCTTATTATGTAGGCTGCAATAGCGGCGTTGATTGCTACTAAAAGCAGCAGCTGGAGCGAGAATGCTGCCGGATTTATCTGAAGATAGAGGATAATCAAAGCAGCGGTTATCACTGCCGCAGTCAGAAAGACTGCCCAATATTTTCGGGTGTCATTTTTCACTTTTCCGGGTTTTAATATGCCGGAGAGGATTATCGCGGCGAATGCAGGGCCTGAGCCGCCTATGCCCATCAGCAGTATGCAGTTTACCGGATCATCTACCGGCATCAGGAGAGGTATAAAAAAGATTGTCCACGTAAAGAGAAATGCCAGAAAAAAATATGATACTAACTGATATTTTTTGATTAATTCAAAAGCAGGAATCAAATAAATCACCTTTAAATAATAAGATGGTCGGCTTTAACTAATATAGAATTTACGTATTTATCCAATAAAATATCAATTGGAATATTCTGTTCTGATTATATCTCTGGCAGCTCTGATTCTCTGTACCCAAATTTTTGTTTCAAACCAGCACATTTCATTTTTAACCATGTTTCTTTCCAGTTTCAAATAAATCCGTAATGAAAATTGGATGTGAGATCTATTTGCGACATTTCTTTTCCGCCCTGGCATTTATCTGCTTCTGTTTTAATTAAAATTGTGATGAATTATTGGTTTCACACGTTTTTTAAAACGCTTCTGTATTCAGATATTTTATTTCTGTTCTGTTAAAAATCATTATCACATCATTATTTTGTTTGTCAAACACCCACCAGTTTTCCATCCGGTTGTCATGGTCTGAAGTGTAACGGTGACTTTTGTCTGAGTAGTCATATGAGACATTTTCAGGGTACTGATATCTGACGAAATCATCGTTTTCATCTGCTGCGAATGAAAAAAGAAAGTCCTTATAGCCGAATGTCAGGACAATAAGTATTCTTTTATTATATGCATCATCCCGGGTCTCTTTTGCTGATATCGGTTTCCAGCCGTATTTAAGGAGAGTTTTTGCCTTGCTGCTGTTTGCAACCAGTGAGATGACTGATGTCAGATCTGATGTGATATTTCCTGAGACTGAAAAATCGTTTTGTGTTATCTTCAGAGTGATTTTTGATTTTTGCTCCTGGAGATCAACTCCTTTTTTTGTATCAGGGAATATGAAATATGTATTATTTGATGCAAGAATTATTTTTGTTCCGTTGAAATAATATCTGGTCTCTCCGAAAGTAACCTTTGAATAATCCAAATGATTTGCCTGCATATCGATTTCGCCTCCGGTTACATCTCCGGAAGTTTCATTTACGCTGACCTGGTATTCAAGGTTTTCATAGTCAATTATAAGCTTTGGATATGATGAAAGACAAAATGCCGGGTATTTTGGGCAGGGGGTGAATCTGAAATCAATACCGCGGATAACTCCTCCGTGCCTTAGAAGCTGCTGTGCCTTATTATCTTTGAGGGCAATTTCGGCAACATAAGATCCGTTTGTAAGCAAAAGTTCCTCTATATCCGGTGATACCGGTATTTTCTGGTAACTGAGATTAAATTCTTCTTCCGGGGATAATTGTGTTGTGGTAGCGGAATTCGTTGAATTGATATAATTTTTGCCGGAATCTGTGCATCCTGAGATGAAGACTGCAGAAGTGATTAAGAACAGGGTCAGTAAAACCTGAAGGTATCTTTTCTTCATATTAAAAGTCCGAGTCCGTATGATACGGCATTTACAAATGCTGCCAGGATCAACGAATGAATATACCTTATTTTTAAAAGGTGCCAGATTATAACAGATTCTATTGCAATTACAATTATTTCACCATTAAGCGGATACCATGCCATATCAAGAAAGGGCGGCATTACAAACCAGAGATATGGAAGAGTAACTGCGGTCATCAAAAGACCGGTGGCGATTATATCTTTTGAGCAGTTCTCTGTTTTCAGCACATAACGGATTGCAAGATATAATAGTGGTATTTCAACTATCCATGTGAAAAGAAGAGACTCGAGGAATAAGTATTCATAGAGCATTTTCAGGCAAGCCCCAGGATTTTCAGGATTATTGTAAATATTGATTCGCTCTTTTCTATACCCTTATCACCGGTAAAAACACTTTTGAAGTCATTTTCGTCTTCTGTCATCTCTATTATGTTTCCGTTTTCATCAGTTGGTATTGTAAAATACAGGCTGCAGTCTCTTTGAATCAGGCTTCCGGAAGGGTTGAAGTAATTTTCACAGGGAACACCGGTGTAGTATAGGGAGCAGTTTAAGTCAATGGCGGATGCCTTATCAGAGCATGAGTTATATTGTTCAGTCAATATAAATTTCTGACCTTTTGATTCAATGATTCCTGTATTTTTGGGATATGCTTTATTTTCATCATATTTGTCCAGGTAAATTTTGCAGGACTCTGTCTTTTTATCTTTCAATTCGGCTTCTTTTTTAAAGCAGCTGTCTGATTCTTTTGTTCCAAGATAGCAGGCATCAGATTTTCTTATGGCTGCATAATTACACATTGAGCAGTTTTGAAAGGGGCCTTCTCCTGCATTTGCGATAAAAAATTCCTCTCCTTTTGTCACGCCTTTTAGTGTACAGTAATCTATAACTCTATAATTTAAGTAAAACGGCTCATAGATTTTTGCACCGTAGCAATCAGCGGTAGCTGAATATGAAAAAACCTCTTTTTGTTCGTATGTACCCTTCTCTTTTCTTTCAGAGCCTTTATTCAAAAATTCCTTAAATTCCGGAGTTCCTGGGTAAAATGAATAGCCATAGCATCTAACTGTGAATTCAACACTTTCATTGTAAGGCTCTCCGTTTTTTTCAAAGAAGACTTTTGTTAATGTTGGTATAGCAATATCTGCAGATACAGGTGCAGTTATGGCCAAAATCAGCATGATTCCGGCTGCAAGGCAAAAAATTGATTTTAATCTGGTCATTTCGGTTTTCCTTTTTCATTCTTTTTTTCATAAGGCAATATAGCAGTATTTATACAAGCCCCAAAAATTTCAGTATGGCTGTGAATATCGATTTGCTCTCTTCAGATTTTGTATTCTCTTTGGCGGTCAGGTTTTTTTTTGGTTCTTCCTTTGGCATTTCTATGATATTTCCGGCATCATCTGTCGGGATTTTGAAATACAAATTACAGTCTCTTTGAATTGGATTTAGGTCAGGATCGCAGTAATCAGTGCATGCGACTTCTTTATAGTAACTGCTGCAGTTCAGGTCAATAGATCTGGCTTTTTCATAGCATGCTTTATACTCATCTGTTTCAATCATCATAACTCCGTTGAGTTCAAATGCTCTGGTATCTTTGGAGTATGTCTTTTTCATGTCAAATTTCTCGAGATATCTGTCACATAATGCGGATTCATTTTCTTTTAGCAGGCTTTGATTTAAATGGCAGTTGTAGGATTCATCTGTTGACAAATAGCAGATATCAGAATTCTCTCTTAACCGGTTATAGTCTATACTGTGTGTACGCATTGAGCAGTTTGAAATCGGACTTTCTCCGGCATTTTCTATTACGAATTTTTTACCGTTTGTTTCCCCGTATAGTGTGCAATAGTCAAATGCCAGATATTTGAAATAATATGGCTCATAGATTTTTGCACCGTATCCCGATATCGTTGCAGAGTATGAGAAAACCTCTGTTGTGTTGTATGTTCCCGGATCTTTTTTCTGATAACTTCCCCTCCAGTAATTGCTGTAATTGGGATCAGTGCTGTCGATGATGTAGCCGTAGCATTTTAAAGTATATTTTACAGGTTCATTGTATGCCTGCCCGTCTTTTTCAAAAAATACTTTTGTTTCTGTTGTTATGATTGCATCCGCAGATACGGGTTCAACTACTGCTATTATCAGAAAAATGCCTGCAATAAGGCATATTGCATGTTTTGATTTCATCATTTCAGTCTCGTTTTTTTAATTATATTTTGTTATTTCATATTCTCCCTGAAGGAATCTCATTTAATTACTATTTCAAAGCCCCAGATAATTTAGGAATTGCTGATAAAACTGAATTAGATTTATCCTGTTTACTGTTATGTTTGGGGGTTTTAGTGTTTCAGGCGCCGTTTTGGGTAAACTTTCGATAATATTCCCATCTTCGTCAGTCGGGATTGTAAAATACAGGCTGCAATCTCTGTAAATTGGATTTCCATCCGGATCACAGTAATCCTCACAGGGAACTTCTTCAAAATACCTGCTACAGTTAAGAAAATCAAGTGAACGGGCTTTTTCACGGCATTCAATATATTCCTTTGTTCTTACCATTTTCTTTCCGTCAACTATTTTTGTCCCGGTATTTTCCGGGTAAATTTTATCCAGGTCAAATTTTTCCAGGTAACTGTTGCACAATTTGTCATTTTGCTGTTCATCAAAGCAGCGATAGGATTGATTTGTTTCAAAATAACAAGCATCAATATATTCTGAGGGGGTTCTTACAAACCGGTCTCTGTAACTGCAGTCCGGAACGGGGCTGTCTCCGATATTTTCAATTATGAATTTCTGTCCGTTTGTCTCCCCAAAAAGTGTGCAGTAATCAATTACCCTGTAGTTTAAGTAAAACGGTTCAAAAATTTCAGCCCCGTAGTGGTCAGCAGTTGCGGAATATGCAAATACTTCGGTCTGGTTGTATGTGCCCGTCTCTCTTCTGATATAATTTCCCCGCCAGTAATTTTTCCAGTTGGGATCTGTATCATCCACAATGTAGCCATAACATGTAACAGTAAATTTTACAGATTCATTGTAGGGTTGTCCGTCTTTTTCGAAAAAAACCTTTGTTGAGGTTGGAAGGACTTTATCTGCGGATACAGATACGGTCAAAGCCAGAATGATTGAAGCTGCTATTATCAGGTTAATTATAATTTTGCAATTCATATTTTATCCAAATTTTCACAATTTAATTTCATAATTCCATATTCCTCCAACAGGACCAAAATTAGTGATTTCAACGGAAATATTGCCTTTTTTTACTGTTAATGGCTCAATCAGGCATTTGTAAGAATTAATATTATTATTGCCGCCGGAATATTCCATATTCCAGATATATTTTTTCTCCCTGTTGTCTATAGAGTAGAATCCACGAGGCATGTCTTCTGATGAAAAATGATATGACCATTTTTTACCGTTATCCATTACTTCTACATATTCTGTTTTTGGGATTTCTGCCGAAAAGAAAAGCTGTGTGCCTTCATCTCCTGCTTCTATCCTGTCAAAAATTATTTTAATTTCTTTATCTTCTTTGGAGAGATTTACCGGAATTGTCTTCCTGAGAAGTTCACCTTTGGGTTTAATCATAATTTGTGCAATCTCTCTGCCGGATTCGCCCATGTAAATCTCTTCACTTTTACCGTCCCGGACACTCACGTCCGTTATTTCAAGTGTATATAATCCGTGGGTTGCATTTTTGCCGTTATCATCTGTCAGATTCCATTTGATCTCATAACTGAGTTTTTCACCTGCAGGTATTGTAACATCACTATCTCCCCGTGTGTATCGTTTAATTATCCTGAATGGTCTGGAGATGTCGGCCGGATTTTTTATGAGAAATTCCGGGGGGTAATTCTCAATTTCAAGAGGATAATTCCCTTTATTTTTAAATATGATACTGGTTACAACGGGTTCTCCCAAAATTCCCACATATGACTCCGGAACAGCAGATATTACAAGTCCTTTGTAATCCCCTTTTGGAGTATCTGAAATGTTTGTGATTCCTATTATGCCGGCAGAATTATCCATTGCCGGAAGAATTATCCAGTTCCCGTTTTTATCATCTGCTCCGGGTGCAGTGCAGCCGCAGATGAATAGTGAAGAGAGTAAGAGTGTTACTAATAGCAGAGATTTCATATTGTCATTCCCTCTGTAAGATTCAAATCCTGTTTCAAAAAATATCTGGCATTTCTTCCATCCCTGACGATATCAACAAAACCGGATTTTTCAAGTCTTTTCATATGCCATGTAATCGCAGGTCCTGAGAGTCCGATTTTCATTGATATTTCATTTCTTGCAATTCCGGGATGCAAATTTAAAATTTCGAGTATTTGTTTGTCTTTTGAATTTTTTTGTATGAGTAAAAGCTTCATTTCCGAAGTTGAAAAGGTATTATTGTTTTTGAAATATCCTGAAATTCCATTTACAGAAAAAGGGCGGATAATTCCAAGTACGACAAGTTTATTCAAATGATATTTGGCTATTGATTTTGTTATTCCAAGTTCTCTTACAATATCGGAAAAATTAATCCCCGGATTGTTTTTAATTATTTCAGAAATTTTGGCTCTGTTTTTGTTTTTGAGGGCATTATTCCGGTTAATGAGCTTCAATCCAAAATATGCTATAAGGCCTGAGGAAATCGCCGAAAAAAATATTGCCAATATAAAATCCCCAAATGGAATATATTCAGAGATAAGAGAAATAAGTTTTATTCTGGGCTCCAGTTCAGAAAATTCTACCTGCTTTACTTCGAGTTCTTCCCTATCGGTAGTATTTACCTCATATGCAGTTGTCACTACATATCCGCCTCTTATTTGTATTATTTTATCTTCTGCACTAACATGACCTGCGAATAATATTATAAAAAATATTGAAAATAAAATTATTAATGTGATTCTTCTTTGAAATAATTTCATTAAACCCCTGCCCCATTTTTTTAATATAATTAAATTATTTTCAGATCACTTTTGTTTACCCCCCGGGTATTCAGTGTCAGATATAGAATTTGTTTAGACAACCATGATTTCTTTTAATAAATATCCCTGTAAATTAAATATTTCAATAATTGTCAAAAGCTGTTACGCCACAATCATTTACACATTTATAAAACCTGTTTCTCCTTTTTCCAGATTTTTTTCATGGAATTTGTAGTGTATTATAATGCAATTTTCGGTCAGAATACTTATAACAATTAATATTCATTTAGGTCTATATAATGACCTCTCACTATACTCTTGAACTGTTCTTCAATTAAAAAAAACAGTTCAATGATATAGTGAGAGGTATTTTTATACCATGATTTATTATTTATAATAAAATGAAAATTGATTATGGAAAGTTCTATTTGAAAATTAAAAAATATTCTAAAAATACTGAAACTGAAATATCTTATAATTCTGTCAGATTATTTCTAAAATTTCTGATAATTTTTGCATTAATTTTTTGTCTTTGTCCACATTCTGTCTCTGCGGCTGAGTTTGCTCCCGGAACTATTAAAGCAATAGATGCTGGCGGTGTGATACGCTATATCGAAATAGACGGGGATCATATTGTCTGGACTGAGTATAAAAAAGTCATACTGCACACCCTGTCGACAAACCAGAGCCTTAAAATTTCGGGAGGAAACTACTTTGAGCTTTACCCGCCGGAAATCTCCGGAGATCATGTTATCTGGCTTGAGAAAGATGATTCTGCTGCTGATTCACGAATATGGGTTCTTTATATTTATACAATCTCATCAGGTGAACGAAAATTAATCCCGACTGAGAAAGGTTCTCCGAGATATCCTGATGTTTCTGGTGATATTGCGGTCTGGAAAGATCAGAATGAGGTTTTCCTGTTTAATATAACAGAATGGAGTCTTAAAAAAATATCCGAAGAGCTTTTATTTGCAGGGGATTGTAGTATAGACGGAGATACTGTCGCCTGGGAGGGAACAAAAAATGCTGATTCACGGACAACTGATCTGTATGTATACAATATTATCACTAAAAAGACTGATATTATAACAGACCTGCCCGGGTTTCGTGACGAATTCCTTCTTTGTGAAGGAAAAGTCATATGGGCGGATTCATTGACCGAAAGTTCAAAGTCTGTTGTCAGGGTTTATGACCTAAAAAGCGGTAATTTAAGTGAAATCACCAGTGTCAGTGACCAGGCGGGCGGATTTTCAATGTCAGGCGATCTCTTTGTGTACACAAATTTTGGATTCTGGAGTACAGATACGCCGGACAGCCAGAATCACCTGATTAACCTTACAACAGGAGAAAATATGCTCCTCTCCCTCCCCGAAAACGGGTTTAAGGGGGCTTCAATATCCGGGAATAATATTGTCTGGCGTGAAAAAGATGTAATTTTGTTTACATATGATCCTTCGGGAGAGCCGTTTATGCAGGAATCAATTTTTTCGAATATTCCTTTTGCAAAGGAAATGCCGGGATTTACATTTTTTGTAACGGTTATGGCTGTTTTGTTTGTATTCGCCGCCGGGAGATTCCGTTGACCTGAAAAAATATATTATTTTTCATCATTTCGCTTTTGTTCTCGTCTTTTATCCGCTATCGAGACACATTTCAGCCATCCAAAAAGAAACAGCATCAAAATCAGAATCTCCACAAAAAAACCAAAATATATTAAAAATCCTGTGAGGATGCTGTTTTCTGTTAAAACATATTTCAGGTTGAATGTGATAAGATCAATTGCCCATCCGCAGATAGGAAGCAGGTGCCAGAAAAAATCCGAAGGCAAAGGTTGTTCTGGTCGCATTTCAGCTAACATCAGGGCAAAAATAAATGGGATGGAAAGAAACGGGGCTAAAAATGCTGCAATTGCTTCTCCTTTTTTTGAGAAGATGTTACTGAATATACTCATTGAGATAAAGACGGGGCAGGCAACAGCGGATGCGATGAGGATAGCCATTACGGTGACTAAAAACCATGTGATTTCCGGTACAATGACCGGAGATTCAAAATTTGGGAGAATCAAAAGCCAGAGAGTTAAAATCGCTGCAAATAATGTGACAGGAATTGCAATCTTTAATTTAAGGGGGTTAACATGCCTGAGACCGTAATATAGTATTATTGATGCAATTGAGGGTAACGGCATTAAAAAGAAGAATAGTATCATTATTTTCACTCAACCCTAAATTTTCCTGCCTGAATCATTATTATGTATGATATTTTATTTTGTCCATATAATACCCTCTCACAATACTCTTGAACTGTTTCATAATTTGAAAAACAGTTCAATGATATAGTGAGAGGCATTTATGGTCTTTTAGTCTGATATTAAAATATCAGAATTAAGGGACCAGTTCAATGGGGTTAAATATGCATAATAAAATGGAGTTTAAGGTATTTTTTGCATTTTTAATTATTTTATTATTATCAGTTGTTACTAACGTATCGGCGGGAGTTCCTGTACTCTTCAGTGAAGGGTATTCATATGATCCGTATGTTGCCGGGAATTATATTGTGTATCTGGATTATAAGGACGATCCGTTTGGAAAAGATCCCGAGTCTGTTGCGTTAGGCATTTTTAGAGGAAGAGCAGTTTATGAGCACCATCTTCCTATGGGGAATATTTACCTGTATAATATATCTGCAAATGTGACTACTCCGGTATACAAAAGCGGATGCAGGAGTTTAAGTCCATGGATAAAAAATAGCACCATTTTTTGGTATGAGGATAAAACAGCACCTGTATCTTTTGATTACAAGGATCCGAATCCCCATGGTTATTATTTATATTCAGTACCTTTGGAGAGAATTAGTTTTGCCGCTGCAGAAAACTATTCAATACTAAATCCTGATGTAAAACTCTCATATCAGGCAAAATCTAATTATTCCTTGCGATTAAAGCCTAAATTTACTTCGGATTTAATTGAAATAATCCCAGATGGCTCGGATTTTTTGATGTATTATACAGATCTAAAAACGCAAAATAAAACACTGGTATCATCAGGACATTTCCTGGATGACGCATATCCACAGGTTTACGGGGATAAGGTTTTCTGGGAAGATTACCGCACCGGGCGCTCGCAGCTCTATGTATTTTCTCTTGAAAATAATCGTGAATATCAGATAGCGCCGCAGTATTTCTCCCAGTATGACTGCTCGGTGGACGGTGATATTGTGGCCTGGACAACATATGGCGGGGATTTATACTATACAAATATCTCAGGACTTATTGAGAATAAACTGCCTGTAAACAGTTCTGATGCAGCATCCGGGCCAAAAGAATCCGATCTGGATATTTTGACTTTGCTATTCGCAATTTCAGCTGCATTTTTGGTTCTGGTGGTTAGAAGAGGCGGATTATAATGAGCAATTCATGCATAATGAAAGCAGTGCTGACATCTCTTGCATTATTATCCGTTTTTCTTACCGGATGCACAGGTATGATTCCGGATGATTCGGGTGGAAATTTTGGCAATGATTTGATAGCAGAGGATAATTTAAGTGATTTGGATGAAAACAGATTTTATCCTGCCACTCCCGAAGAGATTGAGGCAATTAACAGTTATGTCCCTCCTGTTGAAAAGATGATTGAGGATCTCAGAAAACAGGGAATGGATGACGAAAACATAACAAAAATACTTGAAGAGAATGGTTATGGCTGGTTTCCTGAAACAGGTGCATGGTGGAAAGGGACAACCCCCTCCCCGGAACAGCAGGTGCTAATAAATCAGATAAGAGGGCCTGATTATTCTCCGTTTCCTGATGAAAGTGATGAGAGAATAAGGCTATGTTCATGCATCTGCCGGCTTTTATTTGTTGAAAATATTAGTGCCGGAGGATTTCACGGGATCTCAGATTACAGTAACAAAAACGAGATTGTGATGAATCTTGAACTTTATGGACTAAAATCGCTTGCTCCTGAATATTTGTCATATGAAGATAATCCCCTGCTGTTTGGCGCCCTTGAAAAGAAGCATGGAGGTGTGGAATTAACACCTGAAGAGGATAATTATGCCCTTTTGCATTACAATAATAAATATTTTGAATACTCGGGGTGTTATTATGCTGCAGTTGTCAGAGAGGGTTCGTGCTCTACGGATATTTGTTATCCAAAAGACTATAAAAAGTTGAAATTTACGGCAGATGAAGTTATTTCAATCGTACTTGCTGATGAGGACGTTATAAGTTCTATAGGGGATTTAGACTATGAAGTGTCCGGAGTCTGTATTACTGAAAATAAGGGTGAGCCGGAATATAAGGTGACAATTCAGAAATATAAAGATGATTATCCCTATGGATCTGTAATTTTGTATGTAAATATGTCCGGCAAAATTGTCAGTACAGGACATACATATCCTTCGCATATACTGAAAAAAGTCGGATAATTTTGTATGATTAAAATTTTTTCAAAAATCATTCAATAATAATATCATATTTATCCAGAAGTCCTGAAAGTCCCGGATATGAAAATTTTGCATTTTTCATCCTGTTTAATTCCGGATCAATTGAGTAATTGTATGATGTCCTAAAATCAGCATCCGTTAAATTGTTCTGAATGAAAACTGTATTTAAGAGATCACAGCTCAAAAACAATGCTTTTGTTAAATCTGATTCTGTAAAATTTGCATTTTTTATGGTACAGTCTTTAAATTTTGTATTCTGAAGTGAATTTTCTATAAAAACGGAGAAGTCCAGAAGACAGTTTTCAAAGTTTACTGCAAAAAGAAAATCATTACAGCCGCTAAAATCAGCACCTGTAAGTTTGCAGTTTATAAATTCCACACTTTTTAAACCGGTGTTATTGAAATTCGGCGTGCTGATGTTGCAGTTATTAAACTGACAATCCATGAAAACACTGCCTG